>JADGAQ010000171.1 GCA_015231925.1 Magnetococcales bacterium | reverse complement strand
ATTATCCCCCCCGGCGGGGTTCGGGGCGGAGCCCCGAGGTGTTGACGTGGCCGTGTCCGTGGCGGTCCGAAGCACCCCATAAAAACGCAAAAAGCCAATCCCACACGCGATCCCGATGAATGCTTCGGACCGCCGGAGGGGGCAAGGGGAGGGACTCATCCTCCCCATCCTTGAACTCAACACCCATGCACAACCGGAGTTGATCGAGGAAACGAGAGCCTTGTTCTTGTAATACCTGAACCTCGGTGGAGTTGGCGCGTTCACGGATGGGGAGGATGAGTCCCTCCCCTTGCCCCCTCCGGGCGGGTCGAAGTGACAGCGTGGTTCGGAAGAGGTTCGACGTCTGGAATTTCTCCTTTTGGCTTCGACCCGCCAAAGGCCAAGGCCAGGTCAACACCTCGGGGCTCCGCCCCGAACCCCGCCGGGGGGGATAATCCCCCCCGGACCCCGGTATTTTTTTTATCACATCGCCTGCTCGATATACTCGGCGATATTCTCCATCTGCCCCTCGCTCAACACCCCCCTCCAGGCGGGCATCGACGTTCCGGCCAAACCCTCGGCCATCACCCGCTTCAACCCCTCCCGACTGCGCCGCGCCTTGAAACCCGCCTCCGTCAAATCCCTCGGATGCGGCTGCAAAAAAGTGCCGATCCAGTTTTTTCCCGTGCCGTCCGCTGCATGACAAAAGGCGCAGTTGCCTTGAAACAACCGCTCCCCCTCCCGCACCGCCTGCGAAACCTCCCCCGACAACACCGGGGCCCGATCATGCCGGGCATAGACCGACGCCCCCGAAACCGCATCCGGAACCGACTCCTGCCCCGGAACGAAACCCGCACGCGGATAGGATACCGCACGCGGCTCCCAAACCGGCTCCTCCTTCTCCACCCGCCCCCAGTCGTGACACGAAATGCAGGCGCTCAAATACAGGGCCTTGCCCCGCCGCTGCTCAGGGGTCAGCGTCTCCTCCGCCCGGTCCATGGCAATCTCACCCAGGGCGAACGGATAGGCCTCCCGGTAGCGTTCGTGATCCCCCCAGCCGTTGGCTACCGTGTGGTAACGGGTGTTTTCCGCCTTGTCCACCATGAACTCCTGCCGCACGAAAGCGGCTACGGCCTCTATCTCGGCGGGAGTGAGAACGGTTTCGAAGGCGGCCATGCCGGTCGAGGGCACGCCGTGGCGAATGGAAGCGATCATACGCTCCAAAGGCAACGCCTCCGGGGCGGTGCGGGTGAAATCCCGAGGCTTCGGTGTGAGATAACTGGCCGCCAGGGTGCGCCCGTTGCCCGAGTAACCGTGGCAGAAATAGCAACGGAAATTGTAAACCGCCCGCCCGGCCTCATGAGCGGGGTCGGCACCAAGCGTGAGGGGCACCCACAACGCCAACCCCAGCACCAGCTTTCTCATCAGTGGGAATGCCCTTCGGCGGCAGGGGCCTGGTCATGATCCCCATGGTCGTCGTGTTCCCCATGATCCCCGTGTTCCCCATGATCCCCATGGTCGTGGTCCGCCGCCCCCGACTCCTGCAACTGCTGCAACTCCGTGGCATGCCCCGGCTGAATGAAGGCCACGAAGACATACTCGGCGACGTTGGCGATCTCCTGCTCGGAGAGAACCTTGTCCCAGGCGGGCATCTCGGCCTTCAGCACCCCTTTGGCGATCACCTCGAAGAGGTGAGGCCGGTTCATCTTGTGCTGGGAGGCGGGATGGCGGAAATTGCGGGGCTTGGGATTGATGAAGGCGGAACGCGGACCCTGTCCGTCACCCTCCTTGCCGTGGCAGGTGGCGCAGTTCTTTTCGTAGAAAGATCCTCCCCAGCCCGCATCGCCTTGCAATCCCTTGGGCAATGGAGCCAACATGGCCTGCAGGTCGAAGTGGCTGGAATGGTCGTGAGCGCCGTCCCCGTGAGCGGCATGGTCCGCCGGCTTGGCGCGGGTCTCCCCTTCGGGAAAGAGGAAAGCACCCCGGATGTAATCGACCACCGCTTCGATCTCCTCCTTGGAGAAACGCTCCTTCCAGGAAGGCATGGCGGTTTCGGCGCGACCGAAGGTTATCGAGAAGATCATGCGCTCGCGGGAAAGCTCCGTGCGGGCCTGATCGGTGGTGAAGTTGCGCGGGGCGGGTTGCAGACCGCTTTGGGCCCACACGGCGGTATCTCCCCGATCCCCGTGGCAGACGGAACAGTTTTTGGCATATATCTGTTGCCCCAGGGAGGCGTCGCCGCCGATGGCGCTGGGCATCAGGTGTTCCCGGATGTAGTCGGCCAGGGAGTCGATCTGGGCGGCGGAAAGCAGTTCACCCCAGGCGGGCATGGCCGTGGCCTTGCGCCCGTCGCGGATGGAGGTGATCATGCGTTCCCGGGTCAGATCCATCATGCCGGCGGGATCGGTGAACTTGCGGGGCGGGGGGCTCATGCTTTGCCCCAGAGTGGTGTTGCCTTCGCCTTTGTGGCCATGGCAGGTGGCGCAATGCTTGCGATAGAGTTCGGCAGCACCGGTTGGTTTTTCTCCGGCAAGGCTGGAACTTCCTGGAAAAACGAGGGCGCTGAACAACGCCATGAACAGACCGGTTCGCCACATGCTGCCAGATCCCCGAATAGTGAGCTGAAGGCCAATTCCAAAATCACGCATCAATGGTACATGGTGTGCAATTAGCACACCAGGAAGCAACGGTTGGCGATGGGAGATTGATTCATGAAACTGCGTCTGACGATGTCTGCGATGTTGTGTCTCCTGAGCGGGGCGGCGGTGATCCTCGGAGGCTGCGTGGAGGGCAAACAGGCCAAGGTGCTGCCTCCCCTGGTCTTTCCGAGTCCGCCGGACGAGGCCCGGTTCCAGTATGAGCGCACCCTGCGCTCCAGCGTCGATGTCGAGCCCAAGGACCGCAAGGGCCTGGCCATGCGGGAGATGCTCACCGGCGATTCGGGTCTGGAGGGCAAGGGCTTCGGCAAACCCTACGGCATCGCGGTGCGCAAGGGGGTGATCTACGTCTCCGATACCATCAACCGGTCGGTGATGCGTTTCGATCCCGAACACGGCAAGTTCACCGAGATCGGCAAGGAGGATCCGGGCGCGCTGGCCAAACCCATGGGTTTGGATGTGGACCAGGAGGGCAACCTCTACGTGATGGATGCCACCAAGAAGTTCGTCATGGTCTACGGTCCGGATGGCAAGTATCTGCGGGCCCTGGGAGGCAAGGAGATGTTCGACCGACCCTCTTCCGTGGCGGTGAACCCGGATGCCACCCGGATTTATGTGGTGGACACCGGCGCCTCCCGAGGGCGGGATGAGGCACACCGCATCCGGGTTTTCGACGCCAAAAACGGCACCCCGCTCTTCGACATCGGCAAGCGCGGAGAGAAGCCGGGCGAATTCAATCTGCTGCGGGATGCCAAATTCGGCCCCGACGGTCTGCTTTATGTCGTGGACGGCGGCAATTTCCGCGTTCAGGTCTTCAATCAGGACGGCAAATTCCTGCGCTTCTTCGGCGGGGTGGGGCGCAACCTGGGGCAGTTCGCCCGACCCAAGGGGCTCGCCGCCGACAAGGCAGGCAACATCTACATTTCGGATGCCTCCCACGCCAATTTCCAGATCTTCAACAAGGAGGGGCAGTTGCTGTTGTTCGTGGGGGATCGTGGTCCGGATACCGAGCGGGCCCGATATATGCTGCCCTCCATGATCGCCGTGGATGAGGACGGTCGCGTCTACATGGTGGATCAGGGCTACAAGAAGGTCGACATCTATCGCCCCGCCACCCTGGGCGAGAAGGATGGCTTCCTGGGGCAGGCTTTCGACAAGCTGGAAAACATCAAGCCGGTGAAAAAGTAGGGGCTGTTGGACGGGTTGGTTTCCCGCAGGAACCCATGCACGGATCGAGAGGACGCCGTTGCAAGGGTTCCTGCGGTCGATTTTCCACGGTGGCGCGGCTAACCTATACAATCATAAAGGGTTAAATAAGGTGGCGAACCAGCGCGGGACGAAATCCCCTTCTATCTTCAGTGAGTTCTCTTCAGTTTTTTCAGCTATCCAGGCCCTCTTGCCTTGCGAGGTATCGAAAATGTAGGCTCTGGTGGAATAGAGGAGTGCTTTGGGCAGAAGTTCAAGGGAACGCTGATAGCGGGCACGGATTTTATCTTCCGGAACGGAGTGTCCGCCCATCTGGATTCGAATGGCCACCCGGTTTAGATTGATGTCCGGGTCATTCGTGGCAATATAGTAGAGGTAGGTGCGATAGCCGCTTTCCCGGGCCTTTTTCAATAGTTCAATTTTATCCTCTGAAGACATGACGGTTTCCGTTACAAAAGAAAGACGGCTCTTGATCAGCTGTTGCCGAATGAAGTCGGCCAATACCGAGGCGAAGTAGGCATTTATGGCGATGTCTAGAAAGTATACCCTGTTGGTATTGTAACATAATTTAGATATATCTTTGAACTGCCCTGTTTTTCTTAATAATTCGGATTGTTCAAGAAACTCTGTAAATATTTCCTTGGATGTTTGCAGGCCGAAAGTGGAAAAATCGAGGCACTTCCATGCAGAGGAAGCGACGGACTTCTCAATTTCATCCGGGTTGATATAAACTTCACCGTTTTTGGATGATATTTGTTATATTACGTTGTTATAAAGCGTGCTTTTCCCGGAGCCGTTTGGGCCAGCTATCATGCGCAGGCGTGGAGTGTTGTTCATGGGGGGGAATTTTTCCGGCCACGGGGAATGTGCAACCGGTTATTGGTATCGCTGCGTATAACATAATATTTTTTAGTGACACGAACGAAGGAATCGTATGGTAGATCTTTCACAATTTCTTTTTCTCCGGAGGGGAGAATTTTCACCAGGGACTTTCCCTCGGCGACCAGAACGCTGTTTCCAGCTTTGAGGGCGTTGGTGCAGGCAAGACGGGATGTCGCAGCGCCCTTTTTTAATAGGCGGGTTTCAAGCTTGAGTAATTGAAAATTTGTGACTTTTCGGGAATTCGGCTTCCGGGTTGAGGTTCCTTTGATCTTTTCCTCTTGTTCGGCGTCGCTTCCAACGGAGCGGCTCGGTGATATTTGCCTGGTATTGTTCATGTCCGTACCTCCACGGTTCGCATGGCCCACGACGACATTCCAACAACCGATCTCAAAGGCAATGATCTGACTGACGCTCCTACATCTCGACACTTGATAAATCTAAATCTTCCAGGGGGATACCGATGGTCACCTGGTTGCGTCCGTTGCGTTTGCCTTCATAAAGCAGTTCGTCCGCCCTTTTGATCAGGTCTTCCGCCTTGTTGACCTCGCAGGCGGGAATGGTGACCACGCCGATGGAGACGGTCACTTTCAGGTTATCCACCAGCATGGCTTCGATGCGGCGGCGGAAGCGTTCCGCGACGATGTAGGCTCCGCGCGGATCCGTATCCGGCAGAATGGCGCAGAACTCCTCGCCCCCGTAACGGCAGGGAGTGTCCACCTTGCGGAAATGCTCCTTCATGGCGCGACCGATGGCCTGCAGCACCCGGTCCCCCTGATCGTGGCCATAGGTGTCGTTGAATTTTTTGAAGTGGTCCACGTCGAAAAGCAGGAATCCCAGGAAGTGGTTGTAGCGCTGGGAGCGTTTGATCTCCTTCTCCAGAACCTCCATGAGACCGCGCCGGTTGAAGAGCTGGGTCAGGGCGTCAGTCACGGAGAGTTCCCGCAGCTTGTCTTCCAGGTTCTTTTCGTCGGTGACATCCCGCAGCATGATGGAGGTGCCGATGGCGGTCTGATCCACGGCGTGGATGGTGGCGGCGTGGAGCTTCAGAGCCCGGCTGTTGTAAACCACCAGATCCGGCATCTCCCGGCCTCCCTTGGCCACGAAAGCCTTCAGAAAGTCGGCATCGTCCAGCAGCATCTCCCAACCGGCGTCGCGGATTTGTTCGAAGGTTTTGCCGACGAGGCGTTCCGCGGAGGGGTTGACCAGGACGACGTTCTGATTGCCGTCGGTGACCACGATGCCCTCCTGGGCGCCGAAGATCACCGTGGCCAGCTTGTCCTGCTCCTGGTGCAGCCCGTCGTAAGTGATGGCCAGTTGCCGCGCCATTTCGTTGAAGGCGGCGGCGATTTCACTGATTTCGTCATTGCCGGGAACCGCGATGCGTTCCGTCAGATGCCCCCCGGCAACCCGGTTCATGGAGGATTTGATCAGGCCCAGGGGCCGGATCAGAAAGCTGCGTATCATCACGTAGACCAGCAGCAGCACGAAAAAGAGCGCCACCAGCGCCACCAGAAAGGCCTCCTGACGGGTATCCCGAATATCCTGCTCCACCTGGGCCAGCGAGGTGGTGATCAGCATGAGGCCACGGGGCTTGGCATCGCTGCCGTGGCACTTGCCGCACTTCTCGTCCTTCTGGATGGGGGCCAGAAAGGTCACCTGGGCCACGCCGTCCTTCTTGTGGTGCAGGGGTACGATGTGATGGTCTTTCAGGACGGTCTGCAGATTGGGGTCGTTCTCAGGCAGAACCTGAACCTTGTTCTCCTCCTTGCGGGGCAGGAACTCCTCCTCCCCGAGACGTCGGTTCACCTCGGCGATGGTGCTGTTGTCCAGAAAGGCTTCCAACCCGTTGGCACGCAAAATGCGGAAGTCCAGTACGGCGGGGTTCTTGCGGATGTCGGCGATGAACTCGCGTGCGATGTGGGCGTAACCCGATTTCATGATGGTGCGCAGGCCACTGCCGATATTGCTCACCATCAAGGTCATGGTGCGTTCGTTCTGGGCCAGGATGGTCTCTTTTTGATGCTTGACGAAGAAGACGATAAGCCAGACCATGACCAGCGCGACCGCGCTGGCGGTGGAAATAAGAACCCGGGCACTGATGCTCATCGAGAAAAAGAGCTTTTTGCGCGAAGATGAATTATCCTGGACGTGGGACATCGGGCCTCTGTCTCGGAAAGAAAGGCGGGCAAAATGAGCCCTATTGATACCATGTTTCCGGCGCCATTTCCACCAGGAGAGCCGGAATCCTGCGCAGATGGGACATGTCCGGGCCGATGTCCATAACCAGGACCGCAAAAGACAAGCTGGTGACCGAGCGGGCGCCGCCTTCCTTGAAGGTGTTGCGACGTCTGGCCATGGTCGCCCTGTTTCTGGGATTGGCCTCGGCTCTGGGCTTGTGGCTGGGCGTCACCTGGCTGGAGTCCGGTTTCGAGGGTTCTTACCGGGATATCGTGGTCCAACTGGCCTGGCGGCAGAACCGGCTGCTGCCTTTGGTAGTGGGTGCGGCCCTGATCCTGGCGCTGCTGGCGGGCATGGTCACCGCTCTGGTGGCGCTCTACAGCACCTTCCGGGTGGCGGGAACCCTGCACCGCTTCACTCTCAAGCTGCAGAACGCCGCCATGGAGAGCCATCGCATCGAGGGAGACCCCTCGGATCGGGAAGAGGCCCTGCAAGCGCAGTACCAGGAGTTTCTGCACGCTTTGCAGTCGGTACAAACCCACTACGACGAAGCCAGCTATCTGGTGGATATCGCCCAACGGCAACTGACGCTTCCGGACAAGAATCTGCACGGCGGCCTGGATGGCACTCTGCAGGCATTGCGACGGCGATTGGGAGATGATCCGTGAACGTCCGCCTGCCCGTTCTCATTCTCTTGGCGGGGCTGACCTGGGCGGTCGGGGCGGTGGACCGGATGGAACGGGTTCATCCCGATATGGCCTGCTCCGAATGCCATGTGGCGGGCAGTCGCACCGTCGCCGGGACCGCCCGCATGCTGCTGGCGGACTGGAAGGGGTTGTGCGAAAAGTGTCATCCCGACGCGGTGCGCCAGAGCCATCCTTCAGGGTTTCGTCCGGGTCGTGTGCTTCCGGCGGAGTATCCGCTGGACTGGAAAGGGGAGATGACCTGCGGAAGCTGCCACCGGGTGCATGAAACGGGGGAGGCCTCCCTGCGGGGCGAGGAACGGGGCCGCGCCTTCTGCTCCGCCTGTCACGACGAGGGCTTTTTCCGTCGCATGCGGGAGGGCGGGGATTCTCTCCAGGGATTGGCCCATCTGGAAAAGGGCATCGGGGATTTCCACAATCTGCCGTTGGACGGTCCCTCCCTGCTTTGCCTGGAATGTCATGTGGACAATTTGAATCTTTCGGTGGAGGGCAGTCGGGTATCGGTTACGCATCGGGAAGGGGCCGGTGGTCACCCCGTGGGGTCGCCTTACGGTGTGGTGCGGTCGGGGTACCGCAACGTCGAGCAGATTCCCCGCGAGGTTCAGATGCCCGATGGTCGGGTGAGTTGCGTCTCCTGTCACCAGGGGTACAGCCGGAAACACGGGGCCTTGGTGATCAGCAATCAGGGTTCGTCGCTTTGTCTGGCATGTCACGATTTGTGACGAATCCAAAGCTTTTGACTTTCAATATTTAATCCTTTAAATATCAAAAAAAGAAAATGTTCTGTCCGTTGACTTGCTATTTTGTTAATTTTCTATAATTGTTATATAGATACCGTTGCGCAATTGCAGGAAGATTCAATAAAGGATCAAGTCAAAGGATAGAGCATTTTCTTTTTTTGATGCTTAAAATATTACATATTGAAAGTCAAAAAAGTATCCCCCCCTCAGGAGTGAGTATGGATCCGCAACGACGGCTTTATGTCGATTACCGGGTGCAGATGGCCATGGTGGTGGCCCTGGTGCTGCTGCAGATTCTGCTGATCGTCCTGGGCAGCCTGTGGCTCTACCACCGCTTTTCCCAGATTTTGGAAAGTCACCTCTACCGGGTGCATCAAGGCGGTCTGGTGCTGGGGGAGGCCTTCCAGAGGGAGGCGCTTTGGGTGGTGGTTGGTCTGGTGGTGGTCAATCTGCTTGCCGTGGCGGTGGCAGACCGCATCTGGCGGGGCTATGTGCGGCGTGTGCTGGGAACATTGGGCGAACTGTGCCGTCGCACCCGACAGGGAGAGTTCGACAGCGACGAACGGATTGACCCCGACCTGCATCCGGTCATCCACTGGATGGTGCATTGGCGCGCCCTGGAGCGGGCCCGGCAGCGAAAACTGAAACGACTTCTGGATACCCTGGACCACCCCGCCGACTTCAAATCCCACGATGTCTGCCTGCGCCACCAGGTGGTCTTGAGCCGCCTGCGCCAACATTTGCCACGCCACTCCTTGCGCTATT
>JADGAQ010000170.1 GCA_015231925.1 Magnetococcales bacterium | reverse complement strand
CCGGGGCCACCCATCATGCCGGGGCCACCCATCGTATTGGCCGAGTTGGCGGGGGCTCCGGAGGCGGGAGCCGTCTGCTCTTCCGCCTGGGCCAATCCCACCTGTCCCGCCAGCACCAGTGCCGCGCCCATCAGCGCGCTCTTCCATCCTGTCAACATCGTCATTCTCCTTGGACCTGAACCCTGGATGGCAACGCTTCCTGCCTAAAGGCCATCCCCGATCGTTCATGATGACAGGTTCTTGCGCCAAAAGCCACCATTGACATTCCAAGCCGAAAACACCGACCATTGTCAAGCAGCGTTACCCATCTCCACGGCCAGCCTTTGCAGGGCATTTTCATCCCGGGATTTTTTCGAAGCTTCCAGAACTTCGATTCCAACCAAACGCCCGTTGGCGTCATAATCAAGGATAACGCCATCGGCCACTTCCTCACTGCTTTCGACCGACTCCTGAGTCAAATCCAGATAGATGGCGTCTGATCGGGCATCCACTCTTATTCGCATGAATTTCGCCAGCATCACCACCACCGGGTCACCCCGTAAGCGTCAATCACCTCATCGGCGGAGAGAATCGGCATTCCCTCCATAAGCGCTTGCGAAATGAGCAGCCGGTCAAATGGATCACGATGATGCAGAGGCAAGGTGGACACTCCACTCACATGCCAAAGCCGGATCCCAAGTTGGCGAAACTTGTTTTTCTTTAACTCCTGCCCAATAAAATACTCCAATGGCTCCGACAAACTTAACTTTCCAAGACCAATCTTAATCGCCACCTCCCAAACGCTTACTAAACTTAGATAACAAGTATTGTGCCTGTCTGAAATGACCTCCATGGCTTTGCTGGACAAGCGATCCGAGGCTTCAATCCACCACAGAAAGGTATGAGTATCCAGCAGAATCCGCATTACATGTATTCCTTGAAATCCTCCAAAGGCGCATCAAAATCCGGTGCCATGTAGAGTATCTTCCCCTTGGCACTGCCCGGTTGCCGGGTCTTGTTCGCGGGAGTCGCGGCAATCAACCTGGCAACGGGTCCGTCACCATCGATAAAGACGATCTCCTCTCCACCCGCCACCTTCCGAATGAGTTCGGAAAAAGGCCCTTCCGTCTCGCGGATATCGATGAACGCCATTGCCACTCTCCTTCTCTTCAGGAATTCATCCTTGGGAACAGTTTATCACACATTCTCCAGAAATCTTCCACCGAATTCACATCACCTCAATCCAAGCCGCGCCTTCCCCTCCGGAAAGGGATTGCGGAAAAAACCGTGGCGTCCGAAAAGATCCCCCGAAACGAATCCCAAGGGTGTCATCGGCGGCTCCCAAAGCAGGGGGCCGTAGCGTTGCCGCACCTGTTCCGCATCGTAACCCATGGCCACCAGAAGGGTGGGAAAGAGCTGAAAATGGCTGGTGCGATGCACCACCTCCGTCCAGTCGGCAACCGGCAGACGCCCCACCCCGTTGCCCATCAGCAACAGGGGCACCAGCGCCTGGGTCGGCGCCACCGGACCCGCATTGCAATGGGTGGCCATGTGGGAGTCAACCCCCAGGTCGTGGGCATGATCCGAGGTGTAGACCACCAGCAGATCGGGATGAGCCCGCAGAACCGGCAGCAGGCGCTCGAAAAAGCCGTCCACGTTCCAGGCAATGGCGTTGGCGTAGCTGTTGCGCACCTCCTCCGGGGTGTTGTTGGACATCACCCCCGACTTGCCCATGGTGGGCTGAAAGCGGGTGGCATTCTTGGGGTAGCAGTTGTCGTAATGAAAGTGCGCGCCATACTTGTTGGCGTAGATGAACAACGGCTCCGGCTGCGCCAGAAGCCCCTCCAGTTCGTCGATCAACACCCGGTCGCGTTGCGGCGTCTTGCGCGGGGTGAAGTACTCCTCCGCAGGCTGGAAAAAACGGTCGATGAAGGGCAAATCCCGCGGCGTCATGTAGTTCTGCAGCTCCCCGCCCCCCTTCTGCATGTCCAGGTAGTGGGTGCGGAAGCCGGCCTGACGGGCATACTGGAAAAGGCTGGGATTCTTGAGGGCGCGAAAGTCGCGATCCGGCAACTGGTCCTGCCGCAGACCGCTTTGCAGGATGATGTTGGCGCTCTGGGAGCAGTTGCCGCCCGCCATGGCATAGCCGAGGTTGAGCAGATGGGGGCCTTGGCTCTCCAGATAGGGCGTGGTGGGCAGGGACCAGCCGTTGAGGCTGAGATGGTCGGCGCGAATGCTCTCGTCCACCAGGAAGAGGATATGCCGCGCCGCCGTTTCACCACCCGGCGTCAGGGTCACGGGCTCCCGTTCGCCGAGGTAGAGGGCGTTTTTCCAGGCGTAGAGCGCCAGCACCGGGGCCTTGACCGGAGAGGGATAACCGGTGGTGCCGGCAGCCGTCTTGAGGATCACCGCCACCGCCATGAGCAGACCCAGCAGGCCCAGGCCCAGATGCCAGCGGGTGGAGGTCACCTCCAGCCACTGCCCCAACCCCGTCAGCAACGCCAACAACAGCAGCGACTCGCCCAGGGCTCGGGCGATCTGCACGGCATAGGCCTGCCCCGCCTGCCAGGCGAAGGAGGCCTCGGAGAGATCCACCATGATTTCGAAAAACCCCGGCGGCTTGCCCGTGAGCAGAAAGTGGCTGCGATGCCAGGTCATGGCCACGACACAAAGTAGCACCGTGGCATAGCGCACCGTTTTCCAGGGACTGGTCAGCAGCGCCGCCAGAAACAGGGCCGCCCCCACATGGCTGAGAAAATAGAAGGCCGACAACGCCGGGCCCTTTTTCTCGTAGACGTAGGCCGAATAGTGGATCACCTCGGCCTGACGGTAATCGGCCAGATTGAAGAGGGCCAGCAGCACCAGGAAGTAGAGGGCGAAGGAGGCCGACGGACTCACGGCGCTCCCCCCCGTCGCGGCGGCTGCCAAGACCCCAGAGGGGGGCCGAACCAGTCGCCCGGCTCCTCACCGCGCAACAGGTGGCGATGCACCGCCTTCAGGCGATTCAGAAAGTGGGCGTAGAGGGGCTTTTCCTCCGGGCCGGCCTCCCAGAGGCGCAGACGGGCCAACAGTTCGCTGGCGGCGGCGTAAAAACGGGCGGAAAAGGGTTTGCCGTGTTTGAGGAACCAGTAAACGGTGTTGCGCTTGAGCATGAAACTCTTCAGGTCGTGATGGGCGTAACCCGTCAACTCTTCGTGATGGATGACGCTCTCAATGGGCACATAGCGGCTCAGCCAGCCGCGTTGCCGGGCACGGTAAGCCCAGTCCCCGTCTTCGACATAGCCGCCCATGACCTCGTCGAGCAACCCGAAGTCCCGGAGAGCCGCCAGTCGCACCAGTACGCAGACCCCGTTGAGAAAGTCGCAGTTGCCTTCGTTGGGCACCACGATCTTTTTGTGCTGACGCCAGGTATGCTCCGGCAACCAACTCAACAGATAATGGGACAGATTCGGAAAGGGAAAAATGGTGTTTTGAGGTCGTCCCCGCTCCCGGTACCAGACCAGCGGGCCGAAAAAGGCCACCCGTGGCCAGCGGGCCGCCGACTCCATCAGGGTGTCGATGAAGCCCGTCTCGACCACCTCCGTATCGGGGTTGACCACCAGGGCGAAGGGGAAACCCTGCTCCATGGCCCAGCGCAAGCCGGCGTTATTGCCGCCGCAGTAATGCAGATTGCGCTCCAGGCGCAGGACGGTGATCTCCGGAAAACGGCGTTTGAGTCGATTCCCCAAACCGTCGGCGGAGCCGTTGTCCACAAAGACCACCTGGCGTCGCGCGGCCACCAGGTCGCAAAATCCCGTTACGGCCAACTCCAGTGTGGCGTAGTCGCGATGGGCCACGAGGATAACCGCCACATCCGGATTCACGATTCACTCCCCCTGCAAATAGGATTTCCGCTCCTCCACCCGACAGGTCAACAGCGTGGGAAGAGCGGTCAGACCGCAGACCACGTCGAACAAGGCCAGCAGGCAGGCCGTGGCAGCCTCCCGGGGATGGTTGGACAACGCGGCCAAGCCCTTGCGAAATCGCCCCAAGGGCAGGGTCGCCACGGCGGACAAAGCCAGTCGCAGGCGGGGCCACCTCCCGGCGGGGCGCCCCGGAAAGGCCAGAATACCGTAGCGCACGGCCAGAATCAGCTCGTATTTCCAGAAGAGCCGCCAGCGCCAGTGGGTGGCCCAGGTAACCCGTCGGCTGGGATGATAGACCTTTGCTTCCGGCACAAAGCCGATCCGGCCTATCTCTAGCATACGGCAGGCCAACTCCACATCCTCGCAGGCCGGCAGCAGAAAGGTTTCGTCGAAACCGCCGCAGGCCAGCAGCGCCTCCCGGCGATAGGCGATGCCGGCGGTATGATAGGCACCACCCTCCGTGGAACGGGGGGCGTCCCACAAAGGCCCCTCCCCGCCCCCACGGGGATGGAGAGCCGCCTCCGCCCCCGACCAGGAGGGATGAGCGGCCAGAGCCGCCAGCAGACCGGCCACGAAGCGACCATCGACCACCACGTCCGAATCGGCGAAGATCACCACCGGGGCCCGCGTGCCCCGCACCCCCAGATTGCGGGCCGCCGCCGGTCCTCGGGGAGGTTGGCGCAACAGGCGTACCACCAGTCGGTCCGCAAACGCCCCGACAACTTCCGTCAAATCCTCGGAAGAGCCGTCATCGCACACCACCACCTCGAAGCCTCCCGTCACCCCCTGCTGCGCCGCCAGGGAGGCCAGGCAGGCGCGCAGCAGCTCGGGTCGGCCCCGCACCGGAACCACCACGGCGGCCTCCATCTAACGACCCCTTCCGGAACGAGGCTCCATGAACACCCGATAGAGCAGCGGAATGACGAAGAGGGTCAACACCGTGGAGAAGGTCAACCCCCAGACGATGGCCGTGGCCACCGGCCCCCACATCAGCGACTTGCCACCCAGGCCCGTGGCCAGGGACATCAAGCCGGCGATGGTGGTCAGGCTGGTCACCAGGATCGGCACCAGCCGCCGTTTGGCCGCCAGCACCACGGCAACCGTGGCGGAAAGACCGATGCGGCGGCGTTCGTTGGCAGCGTCGATCAGCACGATGGCCGAGTTGACCGCCACCCCCGAAAGGGCCACCACCCCGTAAAGGGTGTAGAGACTCAGGGGCAACCCCGCCAGGTAGAGCCCGAAAACCACGCCGGTGAAGGCCATGGGCACCGTGGTCAGAATCAGCAGCGGTTGGAAATAGCTGTTGAACTGGGCCCCCAGAATCATGTAGATCAAGCCGATGCCGAAGAGGAACAGCACCGCGATCTCCCCCAGGCTCTCCTCGATATCGTCCAGAATCCCCGAAAAATCGAGATCGATCCCCGGATACTGCGCGGCTGTTTCGGCCCAGGCCTTCTTGATGAGGGCATAGGCCTTGACGGTGTTGTACCCCTGCTCCTGGTTGAGATCGGCCTCCACGGTGACGGTGCGGCGGTAGTCGTAATGCTGGATCGACTCCATGCCCCGTTCCAGGCCGGGTCGGGCCAGACTGCCCAGGGTGGTGAGTCCCCCCTCGCCACGGGAGACCACCACCGGCGTGGCCAACAAACCCGCCATATCCCGCCAGTCCGCCGCCGCCTGTACCCGCACCTCCACCTTTTCGCCCTCGTGTTGCAGGGAGGTGGCCACTTCGCCGTCGCCAAGCAGGCGGATCAGCCGGGTCAGGCTGCCCGGCGACAGACCGGCCCGCTGCAGGGCATCCCCGTCGGGTCGCAACACCAGTTCGTTGCGCCCGGAGGCGTAGTCGGTGCCGATGTCGCTGCTGCCGGGAATCTCCCGGATGATCTCCTTCAGCCGCTCCACACCCGCCAGAATCTCCGGGAAGGCCACGCCCCGCACCTTGACGCTGATGGGTTTGGTCACCGGCGGCCCGCCGGAGATGGGCAGAAACGACAGGTTGACCGGCCCCGCCACCGCACGGGCCACGGGGCGCATGTCATCGATGATCTGCCGCACGGGACGGTGCGCTCCCTCCTTGGGGGTGAGGCTGATCAGAATCTGTCCGTAGCGGTCGCCGAACATCGGTTTGGTTTCGGTGAACTGCTGCCCCGCGTAAACCACCGAGGACTGGAGTTCACCGGGTTGCAACCGTTCCAGCAGACGCCGCTCCAACGCCCGACTGACCTCCAGGGTGCGGGCCAGGGTGCTGTCCGCCGGCATCTCCACGTTGACGTAAAAGAGGGGGAAGGGATCGAAGGCGAAGAACTCGAAGGGCACCAGTCCCTTGGCCATCATGCCCCCGGCCAGGGCGAAGATGCCCAGCACCACCGCGAAGAAGAGGCGGCTGCGGCGCAAAAAGGCGATGAGCAGTCGCGTGTAACCGCCTCGCAACCAGCGCAGCATCCTCTGCCGGGAGTGATGCAACCGGGAGGGGCGGGAAAAGTCGAGTTTCATGGCCGCCACATGGGCCGGCAGCATCCAGAAGGCCTCCAGCAGGGAGATGGTCAGCCCCAGGCAGACCACCATGGGAATCACCTTCATGAACTTGCCCAGAATGCCCGGCAGCAGCATCAACGGCAGAAAGGCCGCCACCGTGGTCAACACCGAGGTGGTCACCGGCATCGCCACCTCCTTCAGGGCGGCAACACCGGCTTCCAGGGCCGACAGGCCACTCTGCAGCCGGACGTAGATGGTCTCCACCACCACCACCGCGTCGTCCACCAGCATACCCAGAGTGATGACCACCCCGAGCAGTACCATGACGTTGAGGCTCTCCCCCAGGGCATGGAGGATCAGGAAGGTACCCGCCAGGGAAAAGGGCACCCCGAGGCTGACCAGCAGGGAGAGGCGACTGCCCAGAAAGATCCAGGTCACCAGGGCCACCATGACCAGTCCGAAGAGGGCGTTGCTCTCCATGACGGCGAGCACCTCGCGCACGAAGTGGCTGCGATCATCCACCAGCACCAGCTCCACCCCGGTGCGATCGGCCAAACGATTGCGCTCCGTGATGAAATCGCGCAAGCGATCGGTCAACTCCAGGACGTTGGCCCCTTCCCGTTTGGTAACCGCCAGCAGCACCGCCGCGCGTCCCTGATAAAGCACCCGGTCGTCGGGCTTCTTGCGACCCCGGGAGACCTCGGCGAGACGCCCCAGAGGGATCTCCCCCTCGGCCCCCACCACCGGCCAGAGGGCGATCTCCGCCGGGTCCGCCGACTGCCCCTGATAACGCAGGGACCAACCCACCCCCTCCACATCGACCTGGCCTCCGGCCAGGTCCCGCAGCCGGGCGGCAATCCCCTCCACCAGCGCCGTCGGCGTCAAACCCGCCTGGGCCACCGCTTCGGGACGGAAACGCACCTGAATTTCCGCATCGTTGAGCCCCAGCGGATTGGCCTTGTCCACCCCGGAGAGGCGTTCCACCTCCTTGCGCACCTGCCGCGCCCGACGCCGCAGGTTCTCGTCATCCTCCTGGCCCACCACCGCGAGCATCGCCGCCGGGAAGCCGTTGGAGCTGGTGATCTCCAGAATCACCGGGTCTTCCACCTCCGTGGGCAGTTCCCGCTGCTTGTTCTGGATCTCCCGGCGCAGATCGGCCACCCGTTTGTCGTAGACCCGCTCCTCCACATCCCGGAAACGCACCAGAATGTTGGAATTCGACTCCCGACTGCTGGAAGCCACGAAGCGGATATCGGCCACCTTTTCCAGCGCCTCTTCCAGAGGGTCGGTGACCAGCTTCTCCACATCCTCCGCCGAGGCGCCGGGATAGAGGGTCAGGATATTGATCCAGTTGAAGTTCATCTCCGGATCCTGCTGCCGGGGCAGCAGGTGATAGGCGATGAACCCGGTCACCAGGATCAGGAAGAAGGCCAGGTTGGCGAAGACGTGATTTTTGAGAAGGATGCGCAACATGGAGCGGCTCAGGGAACGGTTGACACGGATTGCCCGTCGCTCAGCCCCTCCCGCCCGTCGGTGATCACGCGGCGTCCGGCGAGGCTGTCATCGAAGGGAACGGGTTGCCCCTCGACAGCCCCCTGGATGGGATGAAAACGGGCGATGTCGCCCTCCAGGAGAAAGAGTCCCAGGCGATTGTCCCGCTTGACCAGCAGATAGGAGGGCAGCGTGGCGGCGGCGCTCTCCCAGAAGAGGCGCCCGGTGACGCCGGGAGCCGGTTTGGGGGAGGCGTCCAGGGTGAAACGGGCCTCACGGGTGCGACGTCCCTCCCGCTCCAGGCCCAGCAGACTGCGCAGGGTCAGGGGATGGCTCTGACCGCCGACCTGCAGCGTTCCCTTGCGAATGCGGCTCAAACTGGCCGCCTGCTCGCGATCCAGATCGGCGGAGACCTCCACCGCGCCATCGTCCACCAGACGCAGCAACGGCGTTCCGGGAGCGGCCCACTGGCCCGGCATGCCGCTTTTTTCCACGACGACACCGGAGAAGGGGGCCTTGAGCTGGCACTTGTCGAGACGCAATGCGGTCTGCTCCCGCTCCGCTTCCAGCCGTTTCACCCCGGCCCCCAGGGCCTGCGACTCCGCTTCGCGGCTGTCGAGCTGCTCGGCGGTGCCCTGCCCCTGGCTGCGCAACTGCCGCATGCGCTCCAACTGCCGCCCCGCCAGATCGCGACGAATACGGGCTTCGGCCAAGGCGGCATCGAGCTGGGCCAACGCGGCGCGATATTCCCAACCGTCCAGGCGGACCAGCGGCGCACCCGAGGTGACCCGGTCCCCAACCTCCACAAGGATCTCGGAGACGGTGCCCGCCACCTCCGGCCCCAGACGCGCATCCTTCAGCCCCACCACCCGGGCCGGGGCATCGAGCTTGCGGGGCAACAACAGCGCCTCCACCGGACGCACCCCGACGGCAACGCTCCCACCACCCTCCTCCCGACCCGAAACACGCTTTTCACCGGCGTCTGCGCAAACCGCAAGCAGAAATCCAGCCACCACCAGCCACTTGATCACGTTGCATTCCTAATGATGGATGACGACCGAAACACGATAAAATCAAACAAAACAAATTCTGTTAATTTTTTACATTTAAACAGTTTGAATCATAACAAATACTCGAACTCATTCCTTGATGATCCAATCTGAAAGACGAATTCGCATTCGATCCAGTCGTTCCCTTTCGATGGCACCCAGGCAACCAACAAATACATGTTCGTCAAGCACGGCCAACCGAGAAAGTCTCACCACACTGGTTACTTTTAGTCCGGAGTTGGCAAAATCAGGGTCCATAGAAGTGAGAATTTCGTCCAAACCAACTCTTGCCTGCCATATCTGCGAGGAAACCATACACACCAACCAATCCGCATAAGGTCCCGAAAGGCGCTTTATTCCATTTCTGTTTCATTCGTTCATTAATACGGGGGTCCGGGGGCGATTA
>JADGAQ010000169.1:5325-9397 GCA_015231925.1 Magnetococcales bacterium | reverse complement strand
AGGGCGCTGCCCTGGACCCGCCGGGGGGGATAATCCCCCCCGGACCCCCGTATTAATTAATCGGCACGGCTATTTTCTTTCCCCCGACACCACTGCCACCAAATATCCCGATACGCCGTCTCCAACGTCCGCGTAAACCGCTGCACATCCCCCAACGCCGACGCCCGCATCCGCTCCCGCAACGTCTCCCGCAACAACTTCAACCTCGGCCGGTCCTGTACCAATGCCACCGCCTTGACAATATACTCCTCCACCGAAGGCGCCACCAAATCCTCCAACCCCACCTGCCGCAACAAACTCGCTCCCATTCGGGCACTGCACCGATCCCCCATCAAACTCACCAACGGAACCCCCATCCACAACCCCTCCGCCGTGGTGGTCACCCCGTTGTAAGGAAAGGCATCCAGCGCAACATCCATCTCATTGTACAAAGCCAAATGGTCCGCCACACCATCAATCCGCCCCACCAGCCGCAACCGACCCGAATCAACCCCCATGGCCCGGAACTTCTCCCGCAATCCGTTCTGAAAAGCCAAATCCCCCAACGCATCACACTTCAACAACAACTCCGCCTCGGGCAAGGCCTGCAAAATGGCCCCCCAAGCCGCCAACACCTCGTTGCCCAACTTGGAAGGATGATTGAACGAACCAAATACCGGACGCGACGTACCCCGATCCGATACCACCTCCGGCGCACCGGGCGGCGGCACGAAACAGTGAAATCCCTCCGGCAACCGCAACAACCGCTCGCTGGCAAAACCCTCCGTACCCACAGGATCCGCAACAGCGTCCGTAATGCGCCAATCCACCACCGTCAGCCCGGTGGTGCCCGGATACCCCAGCCAGGTCACCACCAGCGGCGCAGGACGCAAGGCCAGCATGCGCAACCGGTTGCCCGCCGTGTGACCCGAAAGCTCCACCAGAATATCCACCTGCTCCCGCCGGATCAGGGCACACAAATCGGCATCGGAAAGATCCCGCGTGGCGTGAAACCCATCCACCAGTCCCCTGAAACGCTCCGTCACCGCATCGGGCCGACGGGTGTCGGAAAACAACACCACCCGGAACGACTCACGATCATGCCCCAACAACGGCGCTTCGGCAAAACGGGAAACCGCATGCTCCCGAAAATCAGCCGAAAGATACCCGATGGTCAACACCCGCGCCGGATCGGGAATGTTGGTGAAATGCGCCGCCACGGGACGCGGACAATGCATGGTGGCATAACGCCGCGACTCGGCCAACAGCTCCTCGGGGGTGGTTTCCGGCAGATAATGCATACACAACAACAAGTTGCTGTGAGCTTCGGCCCAGTCGGGATGCACGGCGAGCAGTTGGCGATACCACTCCACCGCCTCCCGTGGACGCCCCAGGGAACGGGTGCAGTGGGCCATGGCATTGAGGTATTCGCGATTTTGCGGGTCCAGACGCACCAGGCGGGTGAACAGGGTTTCGGCTTCGCTGACCCGACCTTGCAACAGGCGGATCATGGCCAGATTGAACAAGGCCCCCGGATGATCGGGATGGGCCTGCAGCAGAGCCACCCCGGTTTCGGCGGCCTCTTCGTATTCCCCCAGTTCCCGCAACAGGTTGCCCAACTCCAACAGGGTATCGCCCCACAGAGGCCGCAGTTCGGCAGCACGACGCAGACAGGAGAGGGCCTCCTCCCGATTGCCGACCAGTCGGGCGCGACGCCCCAGGTTGAACCAGGCTTCGGCGAAGTCGGGGGCCAGTTCGATGGCGCGACGATAGGCGTTGAGCCCCTCCTCCACCCGCCCCGAAAGCTCCAGCGCCCGCCCCAGATTGTTCCAGATGGCCGGCTGGCGTTCGTCCTGACGACAGGCGCTCTGCAACCAGCCGACGGCTTCGGCGGCCCGTCCGCGGGCGATGAGCAGCGCCCCCAGGTTGAGCCGGGGATGCAGCAGGTTGGGTTTCAGTTCCAGGGCCTTGCGCAACCAGAATTCGGCCCCTTCGGAGTCGTTGCGGGCCAGACGGATCTCCCCGAGGTTGTGACAGGCTTCGGCATAGGTGGGCACCAGCTTCAGCGCCTGACGAAAGGCCATCTCCGCCGGGGCCAGCCGCCCGAGGGCACGCAAGGCCGCGCCGTGGCTGTTGTGGAAATCGGCCCGGTTGGTTTCGCGATTGACCGCCTCTTCCAGACGGCGCAAGGCCTCTTCGGCGCGACCCATGGCCAGCAGGGAGAGACCGCCGAGGTGGAGGGCCTCGGGGTGGCCGGGTTCGAATTTCAAGGCCTCCTGGCAGAGTCGCCAGGCCGGTTCGAAACGGCGTTCGCCGTAAGCGCGCGTGGCTTCCTGAATTTTGGCCGAGGCGCGGCTGCCTTCGCGCCGGGCCTGGGCTGCCTGCCGTTCCAACCGCCGGAGATTCGTCGTCACCCTGGTGCCCTTTCGTTGGCGTCATATACCCCTTGCGCATTTTGGGCCATGGGACGGAAATTGCAAGATATTGCGTGCTGAAAGAGGCTGGCCGGGAGACCCTGTCCTTTGCCGTTCAATATGTTATCCTTTAACTATCAAAAAAAGGAAATGTTCTATCCTTTGACGTATCCTCAATCTTTTATATAAATCATTTCTCCGTAGACGTTGTAGCCAAGCCAAAGGCCGGAGGCAAAGCGGCAATGGAGGCCTTTCCGCCGGGAGGGTCGCGGTGGGGGTGGTCTCAGCGGAAGAACTGCCCGACGAAGGCCAAGCCCACCAGCCCGACCCAGAAGCCCCACATGGTCCACACCCCCGCCAGCCAGGAGGGGTTGAGGCGGCGGCGGAAAAACAGGGTGAGCAACACGAGGAGCAGGAAAATGACCCCGTGGCGTATGAGTAACATCTCTTTTCCAATCCCGGATCCTCGCGGGGGGATGGAGAGGATCATCACAGGAAAGGTGAGCAGGTAATAGCCGATCATGCCGACAAAAAATGCATTTTTGTTCACTTTTGCCCCTTTCCAATACCACACTGCCTGCTTCATAATTCTATTAGAATTCCAAACGATAGAATAGGCAATAAGATGAAACAAATCAGCATCGCCGCATTCATACCAAATTCCGCCATAGTGGAACTTAGAAAGTTGCTGAAGTGGTAAGCAGTAAACTTGTATATGAATATCGGTATTAATACACTTGAAACAATCAGATAGATACCAATTGCGCTATATATTTCATTAATGTCATTCATTATTATATCGAGGGTGAAATAAAGATGGAATAGAATCGAAACATGGACCAATAACCCAACAAGGAATGACCCAAAAAACGAACTTGTAAATTTTACAAGCCCCACAAGAACGGCCTTGAAATAATAAAACAATTTCATCGCAACCCCCCTTGAGCAAATCATCCGCAGAAGGGGTGTGGCCGATGGCCACACCCCGAATCGCTCCCTAGCGACCTATCTTCGCGGACTAGGGAAGATATTTGGCCCTATTTTCCGGGCACCAAAAGCGTCCGCCGAATCCCAGAAAGAACCGAATGCTCGGCCAAGTGGGTACTTATGACCTTCATACCGACCATTCGGCCCCCCGCGATCGATCATCACATGATCTATTGTGTTCGAGTACTGATTTGGTGATCCACCACATCCTCTGGAAAATGGGACCAGGGCACCCTGTGGATCATAGGCACACTCCGACTGCGGATTTAGCGGCGTTGGGTCTTTGTCCTCCACAAACACATCGTAGTTACAGTGTCCCCACTCTTTCGCTCCCTGCGGCTTTTTTAGTGTGTAATCCTCCCAACCCGCTTTGCCAAAAGGTGGAGAGGCCGGACACCTGCCGATGGCTTCTTCGTAAGCCGCATTCATTTCGGGGGTTTGCTCCGGAAGGAACAATACGTCGGGAATCTTCCGCACAAAACCGGATAGCCCTCCCCAAGCCCTTGACCACCAGGGATCCTCCTTCGGCGAATCGGACAGAAAGGATGAGAACATCCCGCCCTGTTGATCCCAACGGCCTGTGTTCCCCCCATCCCAGGCCGAACTGCCGTTTCCGAAGGGGGAGGAATAGCCACCGCCCCAGCCGGTACCAAGTCCGGAACCGCGCAACCAGTCGTCCACATCAAACCGCC
>JADGAQ010000169.1:2045-5225 GCA_015231925.1 Magnetococcales bacterium | reverse complement strand
GAACCAGGAATCGCTACTTTGCGAACCCCAACCTCCCAGCCAGTCGCCCCCGCCAAAGCCGTTTTGTCGGGTACCGAACGGTGACGCATAGCCACCACCCCAGCCGGTACCAAGTCCGGAACCGCGCAACCAGTCGTCCACATCAAACCGCCGGGGGGAATTGAACCAGGAATCGCTACTTTGCGAACCCCAACCTCCCAGCCAGTCGCCCCCGCCATTCGAGAATTCGAACGGATTCCCGAAGCTCCACGAATCGGCATCGCCAGTCGTGGACCAATCCCCAAAAAGCGTATCGAACGAGTCATTCTCATCGCCGAACATTATCGTACCTCCGTGATCTTAGCGTGTTATCGGGTGTTTGCCAAGCAATGGTTGACTCACCCCTGCCCTCGAAGGACTTTGAGTATGTCTTGCCGAGGACTCTCCATGGGAGTGGGGCGGGGGGTGGGAATCTCGTTGCCGACCTCGACAACACCATAGTGGCGTAAAAATTCGCGGTGCTGGCGTCGCCCGCTGATCAGTTGGCCATCGATCATGTTGCGATACGGCTCCATGTCGGAAATCACCGTCAAAGCGGCACGTTTTTCGCGATGCCACTCGCCGGGCTCGACCCAGCGTTGCGTGTCGCGGTCCCAGATGTAGCGGGCCATGGGATGTTTCTCCTTTCGATGTGGGTGGTGAGTTGGGAAATCCCCCAGCGCTTTGCCCAAACCAACGGCTTCGCCTTCGGGCAAATGGGGGATTCGCCAAAAAAGTGCTTCGCGGTGTTGCAAATCATCTGCAACATGGTTATTAATGGCGGGAAACAGCCGTGCGGGCTTCCGGGTTCTTCCCCGTGACCTGTTGGCGGCAATAACAAACGCATGCAGAAAGCCTGACCATGACCCGAGCAATCCCCTTTCACCTTTCCGAGCCCCGATACGGCAAGAACTATGTTGAAACCGGGGCTTGGCTCAGGTCCGGAGGCAGGCCTGCCCTTGAGGAGGAGCTGACTTTGGGCTCGCCCTGTTACACGGTGGTGCTTTCGGACACGGACAATGATCTGGACTCGGTACTCTATACCCTTTGGATCACCGGACTCTGCAATCGCAAAGGACGCTGGAAGCGCCATCTGCCGCCGATCCGGCTGGTTCATACCGGGGATTGGCTGAACAAGTGGGATCCGGCCCCGGAAGTGGCGGATTTTTTCCGCACCTTGCAGGAGACCGCCCCTCGCGATTGCGAGGTGGTGCTGCTCAACGGCAACCACGAGGTGGAGATTCTGCGCCAGGTCGATACGGGAGCCTCTTCCCGGCTCAACACCGAGCAGATCGACTTCATCCGGCGGCAGAACATCATGCTGGTGGTGGACAACACCCTCTACCTGCACGGCTACCCGACGTTCCAGTTGTTGCGGCTGTTGCAGCAGGTGCAAAAAGAGCAGGAGGGCCTCAACGCCTTCAATCGCAAGTTCCGCAAAGCCTTTTACGAAGGGCGTTACGCCTTGTATCGCGATGCGGCGGGCCTGGAGCTGCTGGGGGATATCCGCCAGGTGCGGGATTATTACGTGCAGCGCTGCATCGATGGCGAAACCCGGGGCGACAAGATCGGGCGGCTGCTGACCCAGTTGCATATCGACACCGTGATTCACGGCCATCGGCCCCACATGTTCACCCAGATCGACGACGAACTGGCCTCCGAGGTTCCCGGCGTGCGCATCATCGACAACGACAACCGGGTGCGACGCAGTCGCCTGGGCGCGGCGGTGGTGGATTGTCACGGCAATGTGGTCTTCGTCAATTTGCGGGAGATGTATCTGGCCGGTGGCGAAAAGGCCTTTCGCAAGCGCATGCGGCGCTTGCTGGCCCAGACGGTGCAGCCCAGACTGCCGAGTTGATCCCTCCCCTCCGCCAGGCGTTCACCCCCTTCGTCTGAACGGACTCCGCCGGGAAATCCCCGGCGCGGCAAAACGCGCCGGGTTCTCCATTCGCAGTGGATTTCGCTCTTGGAAAAAGGCTATCCTGGGAAGCAGCTCAACCACGCCCGGAGGGAAGCCATGAGTTCCACCGTTGTCTTCGACACCCTGAAATACGTCAAACGACTTCGAGAGGCGGGAGTACCCGAACCCCAGGCGGAGATTCAGGCCGAACTGCTGGCGGAAGCCATGGCGGAACGCTTCGCCACCCGCGACGATCTGGTCCGGGTGGAAGCCGAACTGAAGCGGGATATCAAGGAACTCGATGCCCGGATCGAAGCGACCCGAGCGGAACTGAAACGGGACATCGAGGCCACCAAGGCCGAACTGAAACGGGACATCGAGGCCACCAAGGCGGAACTGAAACGGGACATCGAGGCCACGCGGGCGGAATTGAAACGGGACATCAAGGAACTCGACACCAAGATCGAGACCACCCGAGCCGAACTGAACGCCAAGATCGAAACCGCCAAAGCGGAATTGAAGGGGCAAATCGACACCACCAAGGCCGAGTTGATCAAGTGGATGGTGGGTTTGACGCTGGGTGTGATGAGTGGAATCCTCTTCGCCGTGCTGCGTCTGGCGGGACGCTGAGCCTCTCGAAAAGGCGGTGACTCACCGGCCTGTCACCAGCAGCCATCCCCTGTCCAGTTCGGAACAGGTATTTGGGGCGACATGATCGGGTTTGGTGTTTTGCAACGCCCCGCAGTGGACCTCCCCGGCAAGGGATTTGACGTAGAAGTACAGGCCGCTGGTTTCCAAAGCGATCCAGTCCGGATTCAATGAGACCATGCGCTGCACCCCCGCCTCCCGCAGCAGCCGGTTGAACAGCGGCGCCCAGCCATCGGTGCGTGCGGCGCGACATTTTTTGCGGTACCCCAACCAGTATTTGCCCTGCTCCGTGTAAAAATAGCACGATGCCTCCTCCGGCCAGCGCCGGGAATCTTCCTGATAGATGCCGTGCAAGGCTTCCAGAGCGGGCTGACGCCAGGGGAAGGTCCATTGGTAGTAATGACGCTGCGCCCATTCCAGCCCACCCATGAACTGGATGAGCAGGAATATCCACAGCGGCGTACAGCCGACGAGGACGACCACCCCTATCAGCAGCCGGATACAAGGCAGCTCCCTCAAAGGGGGAGGAACCCACATTGTCGTTTCACCGCTCATGTTGCTGCCTCTTTTGATCGAATGGGCGGCTGATTCAACCCGCTAACGATTCACCTCTC
>JADGAQ010000169.1:0-1945 GCA_015231925.1 Magnetococcales bacterium | reverse complement strand
GTCAGTATCGAAACAGGAACCACCCTTCCCCCAGTGGCCGGCAATGCACCTCGCCCACGAAAGGACGCAGATCGATGGCGTCCCATCGTTCCACGGCCTGTTCGCAGGTGACCAGGGAGGAAGGCATGCTCCAGATACTGGTTCGCACGCTGCCGATTCCGGGGAGATAGCCATATTCCAGGGAAAACTCGACGTGCTTCAAATCTTCAGACCAGCTCACATTGCCGATGCCGAGTTGTTGCTGCAAGGGCTCGTAGCGGGGTCCCCAATGTTCGGCGATGGCCCTGTCACAATAACTCTTGCGGGGTTTGGTCATGCCCGGACAATTGGCCGCTTCGGACCAGGTTGGGTAGCGGCTGCGAATCAGGGTGGTCATCTCCTCGAAGAAGGGTTTCTTTTGGGGAAAAGTCCACACGAGATACCAGGCAGGGGTTACAAAGAAAAAGAGATAGATCAGATAGAGCGTCGGCGGGCCGACAAGGAGAAGACATCGCCGATGCCAGAACAGGGCGAACCCTCTTCTGATGAATCGAATTCCCATTGCCAAGTAGAATCTCGCCATGCTGCCAACCTGTTCCTTCACTCTGCCGGGTCGAAAGGATGACTCCTTTCGACCCTGACAGATTCTTTCAAGTCACCACGCTGCATTCCCTCACCTCAAGGCCCCCATAAACTGTCATCCGACATGGGTGCCGGAGGGGAATGCGGCTTAACCTGATTCGTCTCTAGCAACCATTTATAGTATTTTATCCCCAGGTCAACCTCAGCACAATCATCTTTCGGCTCTCCGAAACACCGGTTGTTCTCTGAGGCAAACGTGAACCAGTGGCCTTCCGTCTCTTGTATTTTTTTGTCCTTAAACCATTTTTTTAGATCCGACCAGGCCTGGTAAGCTCCTCCTCCCCGTTTGCACGCTTCCTCTGAAAACCCCTGGGCCATACAGGTTGCTCCAAAATTTTGGTTACCGAGAGCCTCCAACTCACTTTTTGAATAACCTGGAGGCTTCCTTGCATCAGGAAGGCTTTTGTAGTTCCAGTCACCGTCACCCAGGATATTTCTATACCAATCACTGAATGTTGGATAGGTTTCCACGTTCTTTTTAACAACATCCGCCCCCTTGAAATCAAACTTGGGCTTTTCGGCTTTCGGGACTGCGAGGACGGAAGGAGATGAGGGGGTTGCCGAACCACTGGCGGCACGTTGGGCCAGCGCCTCCTTCTCTCGCCGCAGCCGGGCTGCCCGACCGGGGGCCCAGCCCATATTGCCGGCGTTGTCGCTCTCTTCCTCATCCCGAAAGCCGTGTTCCACGGACCATCCCATGGCGTGTTTGATGGGTGTTCTGGCCATTGTACCTCTCCTGTTAGAAGGTTAAATATGTTCTGGTTGTTTGGCAACGATTGTGGTGAGCCTGTGAGCAGGGTGGGATTAGTGCAGGCCGATGGCCACGCGCAGGGCCGAGCCCAGGCCGGAACCCGCCATGGCCACCGCGCCGCCTCCCATGGCGCCGATCACCGCAGCGCGGATTTCGACATAGCGCAGGCGTTTATCCATATCTTCCAGCCATTTGGAGAGTTCCTCCTGGCGTTTGCGGATGGCATCGAGCCCTCCTTTGATTTCGCCGAGCATCAGCAGCAGGTCATCGTTCATTGCAGGACTCCTTTGGGGAAATGGGGCAAGGTGACAGTGATGGAAATAGGGGCAGAATGAGGAAGGTGATGGTCTTTTCAGTCCTACGGGGGTCCGGGGGGGATTATCCCCCCCGGCGGGGTTCGGGGCGGAGCCCCGAGGTGTTATCCGTTGCTTCGGTCCGTTGCTTCGGTCCGTTGCCGTTGCGGTCCGCTGCCGCCAATGAATTCCCGAAAGCTTCCCACCCGTGCGGCGCGAATGTTCCGCAGCGGACCGCGGGGGGGCAAGGGGGGGCCTCATCCCCCCATCCTTTGACGTG
>JADGAQ010000168.1 GCA_015231925.1 Magnetococcales bacterium | reverse complement strand
CGCACCCCCTCACCACCCGCACCATCCGGACGACCCGCTGCGGACCGCGGGGGGGCAAGGGGGGGCCTCATCCCCCCATCCGTAAAACGTGCCAATGCCGCCAAGGGTCGGGTTTTCCGGAACAAGCCTGACTGCCGTATCCTGTTCCGCAAAAAATTGCGCTCATTCATGAAAATATCTTGCCAAAATCCCGCAGACAGGAGGATCATTTCAAGCCAACTGATAGTGAGATGTATCCGCATCAGATGAGGAAATAGCGCATGGACCAACCGGATGACGATTATTGCTGGGAAATGATTCTCGACACGCTTCGGGAGGGGGTTTATGTCACCAATCGCGAGCGAAAAATCACCTTCTGGAACAAAGGGGCGGAAGAGGTTACCGGGTATGAACCGGAAACCGTGATGGGTCGGTCGTGTCGGGACAATCTGCTGGAACATTTGGATTTTAACGGGGAGCCGCTGTGCAATTCGGGTTGTCCCTTGACCCAGACCATGCAAAGCGGGGAGCAGGTGGAGGTGGAGGCCTATCTGGTGCATCAGGAGGGTCATCGGGTTCCGGTGTTCATTCGCACGGCACCGGTAACGGATGCCCAGGGGCAGATCATCGGGGCGTGCGAGGTATTTGGCGACATCAGTTCACGCATTGCCAATTCAGTGAAACTGCGGGAGTTGGAACGGCTGGCCATGGTGGATCACCTGACCCAGTTGGCCAACCGCCGCTATACGGAGTTGAAGCTGGCCGAACGGGTGGCGGATGTCCGTCTCACCCGGATTGGTGTCGGGGTGATTCTCTACGATATCGACCATTTCAAGCAGGTCAATGACACCTGGGGCCACGATGTCGGGGACCGGGTGATCAAGATGGTTGCGGAAACGTTGCGCAGCAGTGCGCGGCGTCCGGATTTGCTGGGGCGCTGGGGCGGAGAGGAGTTTCTGGAGATACTGCCCAACATTACTCCGGAGCTGTTGATGGAGGTGGCGGAACGCAATCGCATGCTGGTTGAACGTTCCCGGCTGGATTTGGAAGGAGGCAATGCCTTGCGGGCCACGGTTTCGCTGGGGGTTACCATGATTGACCCGGAGGACGATTATGGTGATTTATATCGGCGCGTGGACGGGTTGTTGTATTCAAGCAAGCAAAGGGGTCGAAACCGGGCAACGATGAACGAGATAAGGATTTAATGCCGCATGGATACGGGTGTTAGATAATCCAAGGATTTGTTGAGAAGTCACAGGGTGGCCAGAGCGTGTTAACAATCGTCCGATTTAGGTTCCTGGCAAGACGCAAGACGGTGAGAAAGCAAAGTGTAGTCCTCTATCAGAATCTACAGAAGCCTTCCGAACCGGATTGCAACGCCTCCAGGGGCCAAACAGGGCGATTGTCAACCGGCACTGACCGTTGTGAAGAGCCTCTCCGGAGGGAAGTCTCTTGCCTGGCCATGACACTTAGTGATATAGTTGGCTCATGAACCGACTGTTCAAAACCCGATACTTCGCTCGCTGGCTGCGCAAGTCCCCTTTGGATGACAGGGACTTGATTCGGGCTGCGGAGGAAATGGCGCGGGGTCTGATCGACGCCGATTTGGGAGGCGGTGTCGTCAAGAAGCGGGTGGCTCCCCCCGGACAAGGCAAGAGCGGCGGCGTCCGTGTTCTGGTTGCGACACGGCGGGGAGGCAACTGGTTCTTCCTTTTCGGCTTCGAGAAAAACGACCGCGCCACGGTTTCCCCTCGGGAACTTGCGGCACTGCAAGCCCTGTCCTCCGATCTGCTGGGATTGACCGAATCCCGGCTGGAGGAGGCTCTGGCGGACGAACGACTGGAGGAGATCCAAAAATGAGCGATGCAAAACGCACGGTCAGTCCGCTGTTGAACGCCCTGCATCAAACGGCGCTGGATCTTCGAGCCGGAGGATTGATCGACAAGCGCCGGATGATGGAATACGAGGCCCTGTGCCTGGAACCGGTTCCGGAATTCGGAGGGGAACGGATTCGCGCCCTGCGGGAGAAATACCGGCTCAGTCAGGCGGTTCTGGCCTCGTTGCTCAACACCAGCCTCTCCACCGTGCGACAGTGGGAGATCGGCGCCAAACATCCGGGAGGACCGTCGCGAAAGCTGCTGGATCTCCTGGAACGGAAAGGGTTGGAAGGCGTGATCTGAAAGAAGGATAAGGCCATCGGTCCGAAATACCGGGGTCCGGTGGGGATAATCCCCCCCGGACCCCCGTCTATCCTCCCGTATCCCCTCCCGACACCCCATCACACTCCACGCCGCTGACACCGGAGCAATGCCGCATCCGGCCTTCCCGCCCATACTCGTTTCACAACGCATCAATCTTCTCCGAATACCGCGCTGGCGACAGAAGACGGAATGATAACACGAATCAGATTCGTTTGTATAACGAACGACACTGATGAATGATATATTCCGCACACATCAAACGGATCCTTCCATAAATATAAAATAACGATTTGCATTGGCATCCCCCAACACCCAAGGCGCGTCTCCCCCCGGAAGCCCAGGAAATTCCGTAACTATTGAGTTGACGAACAGGGTTGAAATTCGTATGATCTCCGTGTAAAAAATTTATTTATACAGTAAAAGAGCGATAACCTTAAAATTTGTAACTTCACGCCATGCATACATTATTTTAGATGTTTGCGGAGGCCGGAATGTTCGCACCCGACACAGGCCTGACCTTGCGAGGACGTTTGTTATTGTTCGTCGCGCTGACGGTGCTTCCCGCCTTCGGTCTGCTCGGATATTCCTACTGGGAAGAGTGGGTCACGGCCAAGGCGGAAGCCGAACGGCAGACCCGGCAGTTGGCCGTCTTCGTGGCCGAGGAGCAGGGTCGGCTTGTGGCCAATGCCCGGCTGATGCTGAACATCCTCTCCAACCTGCCCATCGTGCGCGACCCGGTTCCGGGGGAAGCGTGCAACGAGACGATGGCGCGATTGCGACAGCAGAATCCGCTGCATGCCGACATCGGCGTGGTGGATGCCCGGGGCAATCTGCAGTGCAGCGCCGTGCCATTCGACGCCCCCATCAATTTTTCCGATCGGGAATGGTTCAAACGCGCCGTGGCCACACGCGGTTTCGCCGTGGGGGACTATCGCCCGGGGCTTTTGGCCAAGGTTCCGGTGATCAACGTGGCCCTGCCGCTTTACGGCGAGGATGGCGCGTTGCGGAAGGTGGTATTTTCGCCGCTGGCCCTCTCCTGGTTCGAAACACTGGCCGCCGGTCTGCCGCTGCCCGACGGCACCCGCATGTCGATGGTGGACTCCCAGGGCACGGTGCTGGCGCGGCATCCCGACCCCCATCCCGAGGTGATGGGCAAACCGGCCCTGGAAAAGGGTCATATCGATGCCCTGCTTCAACAAGGCTGTCAGGGCTATTTCGAATTTCGCGGCGATGACGGGGTGCTGCGCCTCAACGCCATTCATCCCCTGCTGCATTTCGATACACCGGGGTCGTGTTCCTACGTGCGCGTCGGGATTCCCCGGGTCACTCTCAACGCGCTGATCAGGCAGCAACCGGGGCGCAACATGGGGGCCATGCTGGGCCTGGGCCTGCTGATGGCCCTTCTGGCCTGGTTCGGCAGCGAAGGGCTGGTCCTGAAGCCGTTGCGCACCCTGACCGGGCGACGCGCCGCTTCGGCGAGGGGGATCTTTCGGCCCGCACCGGGCTGCCCCACGACGGGGCGGAGATCGGGCAACTGGCACGCGGCTTCGACGAAATGGCCACGGCCCTGCAGGAGCGCGAAGAGCGGCTGGTGGCCGGGGACCGGGCCCTGTTCCGGGCCAATCGCGCCCTGACGGTGCTGAGTTCCGGCAATCGCGCCATGTTGCGCGCCATCGACGAGGCCACTTTGCTGGAGGAGATGTGCCGCGTGGTGGTGGAAAACGGCGGCTACACCACCGTCTGGATCGGCTTCGTGGAGCGGGATCCCGCCCGCTCCCTGCGGCTGGTGGCCCATTTCGGCTGCGCCGCCGACAGCATCGATCCCCGTTGTCTGACCTGGGACGAGGCGCGGGCCGGGGGTTGTCCCGTCGCCGCGGCGGTCTGTCGCGACGAGGCGGTGGTGGAAAAACACCCCTCCGGAGAGACCACGGTGCTGGCCCTGCCCTTGCGCAACGAAGAGGGCGTCTTCGGCGTCATGACCCTGCATTCCTCCGATGGCGAGGTGTTCGACGGGGACGAAATCGAACTGCTCGGCGAGGCCGCCGCCGACGTGGCCTACGGCATCGGCAAGCTGCGGGATCAGACCCGGCGCAAGCAGGCGGAAGAGGCCAACCGCATCAAGTCCGAATTCCTGGCCAACATGTCCCACGAGCTGCGCACGCCGCTCAACGCCATCATCGGCTTTTCCGAAGTGTTGAAGGACAACCTGGTCGGCGAACTGACCCCGCCGCAACGGGAGTACATCACCGACATTTTCAGCAGTGGTCGCCACCTGCTGTCGTTGATCAACGACATTCTGGACATCTCCAAGGTCGAGGCGGGCCACATGTCTCTCGATCCGGAGGATGTCAACGTCGCTTCGCTGCTGGAAAACAGTCTGGACATCGTGCGAGAGCGGGCCGGCAACCATCATCTGACCCTGTCGCGGGAGGTGGAGGAGTCGTTGCCGGCCATTCGCCTCGATGTGCGCAAGACCAAGCAGATCGTCTACAACCTCCTTTCCAACGCGGTCAAATTCACTCCCGACGGGGGGCGCGTCATCTTGAGGGCGCGTCGTCTGGCACGCTCCGAGGTGGAAGCGTGGCACTCCCCCCGCTCCAACGCCATGCGTTGGCCCTTGCCGGTCAACGCCTTCGACACCTTCCTGGAAATTTCGGTGGAGGACAGCGGCATCGGCATCACGCGGGAGGATGCGCCGCGCCTTTTCAAGCCGTTCAGTCAGATCGACTCCTCTCTGTCCCGCCGTTACGAGGGCACGGGACTGGGCTTGGCCATGGTGATGAAGATGGCCGAGCTGCATGGCGGCTGTGTGGCGGTGGCCAGCGAGCCGGGACAGGGCAGTTGTTTCACGGTATGGCTGCCCTGGCGTGAGACCGACGCCGCTCTTGCGGAAGCGGAGCCGGTCCCCGCGCCGGTCGGTGGCGGCCATGCCCTGATCGTCGAGGACAACGACGAGGCCGCCGCGCTGCTCAAGCTGCAACTGGGGACGGCGGGAGTGGTCTCGCAACGGGTGGTCAGCGCCGAGGCGGCTCTGGCGCTGCAGGAGACGTTGCAGCCCGCGGTGATCATTCTGGACATCTTTCTGCCGGGCATGGACGGGTGGGATTTCCTGCACACCATCAAACAGCCCGGCTCCGCTTGGGCGGGGGTTCCGGTGGTGATCGTCTCCATCGTGACCGACAGCCGCAGTGGTTTTGCCCTCGGGGCCTCGCGCATGTTGCAGAAACCGGTGGCGCGGGAGGAGCTGATCGGGGCGTTGCGTCATCTCGGCTTCCATCACGTCGATGGGCCGCCGTGCAAGGTGTTGATCGTGGATGACGATCCGAAGGCGGTCGAGCTGCTGGCGGCCTATCTGGCCGAGCCGGGGTATGTGGTGTTGCGGGCTTACGGCGGCGCCGAGGGCATTGCCATGGCGCGGAGGGAGAAACCCGATCTGGTTCTGCTGGATCTGCTGATGCCGGGGGTGACGGGCTTCGATGTGGTGGAGGCGTTGCGGCATGATCCGGAGACGGTGGCGATTTCCATCATCGTGGTGTCGGCCAGGCAACTTACGGTGGAGGAGCATGCGCTGCTCAACAGCCAGGTGGTGGCCATCCTGGACAAGGCGGAGTTCAATCCGGGGTATTTCATGGCGGAGGTGCGCCGGGCGCTGATCGATAAATAATACGGGGGTCCGGGGGGGATTATCCCCCCCGGCGGGGTTCGGGGCAGCGCCCCGAGGTGTTGACTTGGCCGTTGACGTAGCGGTCCGCTGCAGCCGATGAAATCCCCAAAGCCGCCATCCCGCAGCCAACGGATTTATCGCTGCGGACCGCGAGGGGGCAAGGGGGGATTCATCCCCCCATCCGTTGACGTTGACTTTCAGCCGTTGCCCCCTCCAGGGGCGGGGCTTCCGGGGCTATACCCGATTCTGGTTTGCTGGCACGTTCAAGGATGGGGGGATGAGGCCCCCCCTTGCCCCCCCGCGGTCCGCAGCGGGTCGTCCGGGTCGTGCGGGTGGTGAGTTGCTGCGCTTTCCTTGATGCTGCGGACCGCTTACGGCAACGGCTGAAACCTCGGGGCTCCGCCCCGAACCCCGCCGGGGGGGATAATCCCCCCCGGACCCCCGTATGACTTTATCTCGACACTCCGAGGTAGGGCGGTTCACATATACCTAACGAAAGTACCTCGCCAGGGAGAAACATCGACATGCCCGCCCAGGTTCTCATTATCGAAGACAACCCGGCCAACATGAAACTGGCCGTCATGCTGCTGCAAACCCTCGGCGTCACCATCCTCCAGGCCGAAGACGCCACCACCGGCCTGACCCTGGCCCGCACCCACCACCCCGACCTGATCCTGATGGACATCCATCTGCCGGGCATCGACGGCATGGCCCTGACCCGTCAACTGAAACAGGAAGAAGAGACCAAAACCATCCGCATCATCGCCCTGACCGCTTTGGCCCTGAAAGGCGATGAAGAACGCATTCGGGCCGCCGGCTGCGACGGCTATATCGCCAAACCCATCCAGTACAAGCTCTTTCTCTCCACCATCAAAGAGATATTGGACTCGTCATCCAACTGAAAGGATCCCCCCATGCACCGGCAGAAACATATCCTGATCGTCGACGATGACGCCCGCAATCGCAAGTTGATGGAAACCCTGCTGCACGCCGACGGCTACACGGTGCAATGCGTCCAACTCGGCGCGGAAGCCCTGGCCAGCGTGGCCATCACCACGCCGGACCTGATCCTGCTGGACCTGATGATGCCGGGCATGGACGGTTTCGAGGTGGTGCGCCGCCTGAAAGCCGACGACACCTCCCGGAACATCCCCATCGTCATGGTCACCGCACTCGGGGACGAGTCCTCCCGCGCCCGACTGGCCACTGCGGGGGTTTGCGACGTACTCATCAAACCCATCTCGCGCTGGGATCTGAAAAACTGTCTGGACAAGATACTGGGTGGCACCCCATGACCACCGACGCCGTGGAACTGGTGCGCCGCAACCGGCTTTACGCCATGCTGAGTCGCATCGACCGCACCATCGTGCGGGCCGACAACCCTGACGCCCTCTACGCGGCCAGTTGCCGCATCGCCGTGGAAGCCGGCGGGTTCAGTCTGGCCTGGATCGCCCTGAGCGTTCCCGGCCAGGGCCACCTGCAGCCGATAGCCCACGCCGGCGTGCCCGTCTCGGAACTGACCCCCCTCGGTCGTATCGTCCCGGACGACGCAGCCGGGCCCGATCCCGCCGCTCGGGCGGTGGAGGAGGCCCGACCCGTCATCCTCAACGACCTCTTCGAGGAACCTTGCACCACCCCCTGGCGGGAAGCCGCCGTGCGTTGGAACATACGCGCCTGCGCCGTTTTCCCCCTGCGTCAGGGCGGTGAAGTGACCGGTGTATTCGTGGTGGGCGCCGCCGAATGCGGCTTTTTCACCTCCGCCGAGGTCCAACTGCTCACGGAGGTGGCGGAAGACATCTCCTTCGCCCTCGATGTCATCCGTCTGAAGGAGATTCGCGCCACCGACCAGGCCAAGATGCAGTATCTGACCTATTACGACGCCCAAACCGGTTTGCCGGGCCGCTTTCTGTTCGAAGAACGTCTCAGGCAGAACCGGGGCGGCGCCGTGATGGTGGTCAACCTGCGCCGCTACCACGGTGCGCTGCAGGCTTTGGGACAGGATGCCGGGCTCGGCATCGCCCGCATCGTGGCCAACCGGCTGGAGTCGATCCTGCCAACGTTTTTCGTGGGCCGGGTCAAGGAGTCCAAATTCGCCATCCTGCTGGAGGAGCCCCTCGATGCGCCCGCGGTCGAAGCCATCGCGCGGCAGGTGCAGCGCGCGATGGCCGAAAGGGTGCAAACCGGGGGACAGGAGATCTTCCTCGACCCTTTCGTCGGCATCGCCCGCCGCACGCCGGAGCAGCCACCGGGCTCTCTGCTCAAACAGGCCATGGCCGCGTCGGCCACTCCCCCCCGGGAGACGGGCGACATCTGCGCCTTCTTCCAAGCGGACATGGAGCGGGAGTCCCTGCAGCGTCTCGACCTCGATACCGCCCTGCATCGCGCTCTGGAAAACCGGGAGTTCGTGCTGCATTTTCAACCCCAGCTCAATCTGCAGAGCGGGCGCGTGGTGGGCGCGGAGGCGTTGTTGCGCTGGGACCGGCCCGGTTACGGCCTGGTGCCGCCCGCGGATTTCATTCCGCTGCTCGAAGAGACGGGGCTGATCGGCGAGGTTGGCGCCTGGGTTCTTCAGGAGGCCTGTCGTCAAACCCGGCAATGGCAGGATGAGGGGTTGCCGCCGATCCGCATGGCGGTCAATCTTTCGGCGAGGCAATTCCAGGAGGGGGATATTCGCGCCCTGGTGCGTCAGGCCCTGGACGAGACCGGCCTCGACCCCCGATGTCTGGAGCTGGAGTTGACCGAAGGGGTGGTGCTGCACAACACCGACTCGGTGATCCGCACCCTGCACAAGCTCAATGCCGACGGCGTCACCCACGCTCTGGACGATTTCGGCACGGGCTACTCCTCCCTCTCCTATTTGCAGCGTTTGCCGGTGTCGCGGCTTAAAATCGACAAATCCTTCGTCACCCATCTCACCTCCAATCCCGCCGACGCCGCCATCATACGCGCCATGGTGGGCATGGCCCACAGTCTGGGCATGCAGGTGATCGCCGAAGGCATCGAAGACGAGAGCCAGATGGTTTTCCTGAGGGAGTTGGGTTGCGAGGAGATGCAGGGTTTCTTTTTCAGTCGCCCGCTGCCCGCCGAGGCTTTCGCCGCCCTGTTGCGGGAGGGTCGTTCCATTCCCCCCGTTCATCGCGACGAACACGAGCAGGTATTGCTGCTGGTGGATGACGAGCCGGCTATTTTGTTGGCCATTCAACGGGCCTTGCGGCGGGATGGTTATCGCATTCTCACCACCACCAGCGTTCGGGAGGGGTTCGATCTTCTGGCCAGTCAACCGGTGGGGGTGGTGATTTGTGATCAACGCATGCAGGAGATGGCGGGCACCGAGTTTCTGCGGCGCACGCGGGAGCTTTATCCCGATACGGTGCGCATGGTGTTGTCGGGTTACACGGAGCTGAATTCGGTGATTGATGCGGTCAATCGGGGGGCGATTTACAAGTTTCTCACCAAGCCGTGGGAGGATGATTTGTTGTCGCAGAGCATCAAGGATGCCTTTCATCTGCATGAGTTGCGAAGGGAGAACCGGGAGATGTCGCGGCGGCTGAGGGAGTTGGAGGGGGGATAGAGAGATAGAGAGAGAGAGAGATAGAGAGAGAGAGAGAGAGAGAGAGAGAGAGAGAGAGAATAAGTAATACGGGGGTCCGGGGGGGATTATCCCCCCCGGCGGGGTTCGGGGCGGAGCCC
>JADGAQ010000167.1 GCA_015231925.1 Magnetococcales bacterium | reverse complement strand
GGAACCCGAAACCCGCGAAAGCTTCCTCTTCGGCGACAACGGCTTCGCCGCCAAATTGGGACGGGAGATGCGCGATTGGAGGCCCCTTGCAGCCTCCGGGACCGGCTTGGGGCGTGACTATGCCATGAGCTATGCTGAGGGTGGTTCCGGATCTGGCATAGGGGGTAATAACAGGGAGATCGTACTTGCAGGGAATATGGCTAAAACAAAGCCGCTTACCATTCCAGTGCAGTCTGCTCCAAATCAAGAACTTCACAAAGGTCTAAGAGAAAATCGGTTCAAAAAAGATAGCGCTCAATTTGAGCCGATGATGGACGCATTGAAGGACATAGAACCCAGTGAGCAAGCCGGAGAAGAGATCAGGAATGACAACAGAAGAAAACTTGAACCCGCTACGACACCGAAAGGTGAGAATGAATCTGATTCCAAATAGAAGACGCAGGCAACGTTAAAATGAGCCGCAAGGCACGGGATATTGTAATAAAAATATCCCGTGCCCGAAATATCCCATGCTAACGCATGGCTAACTGACTGAGACACAATGGCCCAGAGCGTCGTTTGGGTCAAGTCGTACAGTAAGTTCAGAGCGAGCCATGCCAGCACACTGGAGTGCAAAATGTTGAAATTATTATTGGTTGTTTTCTCCTTTTTATTTATCGGAGCGTCAGACCACACTCTGGATGAAGCTTTGCGCTTGTTTCGATCCCAAGAGGATTTAGTGCAACAAAAAGGTCTCAGCCTTCTTGAGGATTTGGCTAATGCAGGTGTGACGGAGGCTGAATATGTGTACGGGCTTATTCTTACAAAGGGAATCCGGGTTAGGACTGATCCTGCAAAGGGAATAAAGTATTTTCAAAGTGCCGCGGAAAAGGGACATGCGGATGCAATGTATTATCTAGGAACGGCCTACCGAAAAGGTGATGTTCTACCAAAGGATGACCAACTCTACCTTAAATGGATTCGACAGTCCGCTATAGCGGGCAGTTCTGCAAGTCAGGGCTTGCTGGGGAGTATTCTTCTGTCCGGAGAATTAGTGCCCAGAAACTCCCAGGAGGCTTTGTATTGGTATCGAAAATCGGCCATGCAAGGAAACGAGCAATCCCGATTCGATCTAGCCTACTATCTCAGCTCGGGAGATTTTGGGGAGAGAGACCCCTCCTTTGCTGTCCAGGAAATGGAGGCATTGGCCCAGGGCAAAGGATCCAACAGCGAATGGGCCAAACTCACCTTGGCTACCTGGTATGCGGAAGGGACAAACGGGCTTCCGGAGGATCCTCAGCACGCCATTGAGTTGCTATTACCTCTGACAGAGAAGAACAATCTCGCAGTAAGTTTACTTGCAATAATTTATGCTCGACCGCCGTTGATTTGGGATGCAGCAAATCAAGAGAAGGCTAGATATTGGTTATCACGCCTTGGCGATGATCTAGGACGTTCAGGGCTTCTGGCCATGGGGTTGTTGAGCTTGGTTTCCGGTCGGGAGGATCCTGCGGAAGAACTGCGGCAGGCTCGCCATTGGTGGGGGCGCATTACAGACCGACAGGATGTGATGGCGATAAAGGTTTCCTTCGCCAACTCCTGTTACAAGGGAGAGGTTCCCTGCCGAGAATCTTCCGCACAGGCAATGCTGTTGGATGCCGCTATGGAAAATTTCCCCGAGGCGCAGCAGTTGCTGGGAGATTTGGCCATGCTTGGGCGAAGGGGAGCCGTTTCCGGACTGCAAATGGTCCATTGGTATCGTCAGGCGGCGCCCCATCTTATCGAAGCCCAGCGCATGGGTGGACCGCTGAGTCGGGGCCTGATGGACGAGGCTTTCGCCTTGTTGCCAGCCGAACCGTGGAATCAACAAAGCAAAGCCGAAGAATCCTTCCTTCCTGCCCTATCCGATCGGGAGGAGTTATTGAAAATGGCAGATGGCGGGGACGGATTGGCCATGGTGCAGTTGGCCATTCTGGACCTGAGTCCGCAGGGCGAGGTGACGGAAGCTGCCAAGGGGTGGTTGAAGCGTGCGGCGGATGCGGGGCAGGTTGCCGGACAGATTCTGCTGGCCATGGAGCTGGAACCAACCGATGCTCCGGCGGCGTTGGGCTGGTGGCGACGTGCGGCGGAAGCGGGCTCTTCATTTGGTCGGTATCGGCTGGCCAACCATCTACTGAACCATCAGTCCGGAAATGCCGAGGCGGTAAACGAAGCCCGCTCCTTGCTGACCGCCCTAGCCGACTCCGGATCCGAACCGGCCAAAAAGCGGCTGGAAAAGATGCCCTGAAAATCCGGATGCGGCTCCTTCCGGAAAAGGGGCAGGTTATTCCATTTCTGTTTCATTCGTTCATTAATACGGGGGTCCGGGGGCGATTATCGCCCCCGGCGGAGGTTTGGAGGCAGAGCCTCCAAGGTTCTGTTATTGATTTTCTCTTGTTCTTTTATTCCCCTGGAAGGCTCTCCTTCCAGGGGAATAAAAGAACAAAAATAAGTCAAGGACAACACATTGGGGACTCCGTCCCCAAACCCCTGCTGGGGACCATGATGGTCCCCAGACCCCTGCAATAATGCAAAAATGAAACAGAAACGGAATTATACCGCGCCTTCTTCAGGAGGCGTTGATATTCGATTCTTATCGGCGGTCCGGGGGATAATCCCCCGGCCCCCCGTATGAACAGGAATACAACGACTCGCGGAGCTGGTGCGGCATATCCATCCCCTTCCCCCGTTTTCAACTTTGACCGATTGTTCCTGACGTGGAACCGGCGAGTTTGGATTCCCACGAGCCTCCGCGGAACATCGGCCCAGGGTTCCACAGCGCCGGACCGTTACCGTCGGCGCAACATCCCCCAGCCCAGCATTCCGTATAGCAGACAGGCCCCCAACAACAGCGCATGCAGAAGCAGCGAACAATTCAGCGCCCAACCGGCTTCCCAACCCAAGGCGACAAAAGCCAGGACAAAAACGCCCTCCACCGTGCCGATGCCGGCAAAACCCTGTACCGGCACCTGCCCGAGCAGAGAACTGACCACCGTACCCAGCAGCACCAGCGTAAGAGGCCGTTCGGCGCCCAAGGTGACGATAACCCAGGCCATGGTCATCGAACCCGTCAGCCATACCAGCAGCGATGCCAACAAGGCCGCCAGCAGCCGTTTGCCTTGAACCCTGGTCAATCCCTCGCCAAAAACCATCAAACGCCCGATCAGCCACTCCCGACGAGGCAGCCATCTTCCTGCGGGACGAGCCACGAAATTCACCAGACGGGCCACCAGCCAGCGATGTCCCCACATCAGCAGCAACAGGGCAATCACCAGCAGCAGCGCCCCACTCCATACGGCCTGCCAAAGCGGCTGGCTGTCGGGAGGCAGCCTGTCCGTCTGCCACCATCCCAGCAAAAAGAAGTAAAAGACCATGCTCAACAGGTCGAGTACCCGCGCCGCCACCAGCACGGCAAGGGCATGGGCCATGGAATAGCCTTCCTGTTTCAACAAAATGGGCAGGGCGGCCTCGCCGGTGCGGAAGGGCAACAGAGAGGCGTAAAAGTGGTGCAGCAGAGAGACGCCGAACAGACGCCCGAAGGGGATGACCCCGCCCAGAAGCAGGCGCAACCTCACGGTGCGCAGCATCATGGACAGAAGCAGTCCAAGGTAAAACAGGGGCAGAAGCCGCCAATCGAGGCGGCTGGCGACGGCCAGAGCTTGAGAGAGGTCGAACCCGGTCCAGGCAAGGAGCAGGGAGACGGCCAGCACGCTGATCAACAGGGGCGGCAGGATATTCTTCACAGTCGCCAAGCTTGATACCCTTCCCTAATCGCAATGGCTCAAACAATCCGGAACTCCGGGGGGCATGATCCCCACCGGCGGGGACAGATTTTTGCTCCTTTGACTTTCAATATGTTATCTTTTAAGTATCAAAAAAAATGAAATGTTCTGTTCTTTGACTTTTCAGTTATTATTCAATTATAATACTATACCGAATAGACTTTAAAGTCGCAATAACAAAACAGAAACGCCTAGCAATTTTATCTTGTTTATATAAGATTATAAAACGGATATATCGATATTCTTTACAGTCTTGATAATTTGCAACTGAAACGTCAACTGATAGAACATTTTCTTTTTTTGATACTTAGAAGATTACATATTGAAGGTAAGATGACTTATAATATACTACCCCTTGGCGGCAGAAACTTTGTAATTCCCTCAAAGAACTTACTGTTCGCCGACACAAAAAAAGCGCGCCGGTTCGATGGAACTTTACCGGCGCGCTCTCTTCGTCATCGTCCAACTCGACGGATCAGACCGTCAAGCCGTCGCTCAATTCATACCAGCCATCACCGAACGTCGCAACTTTTTGCGCAGTCGGCGAACCGCTTCCGCCTTCTTGCGGCGTCTGCGCTCGGAGGGTTTTTCGAAGAATTTCCGCTTCTTCATCTCGCGGAACATTCCTTCCCGGTTCATCTTCTTTTTGAGAACCCGGATTGCCTGATCCACATTGTTGTCGTAGACGTCAACCCTCACGAAGCCTATCTCCCACTCAATAAGGTTGCGATCACCTGCTACTGCCACGAAAGCGGGGAATTATAAGCTCGCTTTGCGGCACAGCGCAAGGCCCTTTAACGACGGATGGCCTAAATTTGACAGAAAAATTCCGCCCAAGGTTCCCGGCCGGCCATCATCTCAGCCGGGTCCGCCCTTGACGGGCGTTTTGAACGCCACGAACACCGGATCGCCGGAGCGCATGACCAGAATCAGAATGGTCTCCCCCGGAGCCACCTTGCCTGCCGCCTGACGGAACTCCCGTGCTGCCGTTACCTTGGTGGCGTTGACCTCCAGCAGGATGTCCCCCTCCTCGATACCGGCGGCACTGGCCGGTGAACCCGGCTCGACGCCACTGACCACCACACCTTTGAGGGTGGCGGGAACCCCCAACTCTTCGCGAATGGGGCCCGTGAGGTTCTGCACCACCAGACCCCAGATCTTTTCCACTCCGTCCGTCGGCGCGGAAGTGGCCGCGACGACAACCCCTTCGGCGGTTTCATCCAACTCGCCGATAACCACCGTCACGGTCTTGGGCTTGCCCTCCCGAATCAGCTCGACTTCCACCCGTTTGCCTTTGGGTGTGTTGGCCACGATACCGGGCAGATCGTTCATGCGTTTGACCGGCTTGCCGTCGAAACTCAAAATGACATCCCGAGGCACGATGGCGGCCCCCGCGGCGGGACTCCCCCCTTCGACACTGGCCACCAGCGCCCCGTGGGTATCGGAAAGGTGCAGATAGGAGGCGATTTCGGGCGTCAACGCCTGAATGCGCACCCCCAGCCAACCCCGCACCACCCGACCGGAACTCTTCAACTGGGTGACGATGGTGTTGGCCATGTTCATGGGAATGGCGAAGCCGATACCCATGGAACCGCCGGTTTTGGAGAAGATGGCGGTGTTGATGCCGACCACCTCCCCCTTGAGGTTGAACAGCGGCCCCCCGGAGTTACCGGGATTGATGGCCGCATCGGTCTGGATGAAGTTATCGTAAGGGCCGCTGCCAATGATGCGCCCCTTGGCGGAGACGATACCCGCCGTCACCGTGGCGTCCAGCCCGAAGGGATTGCCGATGGCCAGAACCCAGGACCCCACCTCCAGGGAGTCCGAATCCCCCAGAGTGGCCACGGGCAGGGCCTCCTGGGTTTTGATGCGGATCAGGGCCAGATCGGTTTTGACGTCGCGCCCCACCACCGTGGCCTGAAACTCCCGGTCGTCGGCAAGCCGCACGGTAATCTGACTGGCTTCGTCGATGACGTGGTTATTGGTGAGGATGTCCCCGTCGGCGCTGATGATCACCCCGGAACCGAGGCTGCGGGAGCGCTGTTCCTGATCGGGCAAGGGTTCCAGAAAACGCTTGAAGAAATCCTGCAGGGGAGCTTCCTTGAACAACTCGGGCGGATAGGGGGCATTGCCGGCGGGCCGCTGAGGCGGCGCCTGGGTGGTGCTGATGTTGACCACGACGGGTTTGAGCTGTTTGACCAGGGGAACCAGATCGGGGATGCCCGCCACCATGGTGGCATCGGCCCGACCAACCCCGAAGGCAAGCACGACCAGCACCGCCAGCAGGCGGATCACTCCCCGGAACAACCGCATCCTTGACTCCCTCCGGCACCGGCAGACCCCGTCACCTCGGCGGGAGTGGCCACCACACGGGTGATGACCGGCAGACGGGCGTCTCCGGCGGCGTATTTTTTATTGTAGCGGGAGAGGCCGAGGAAGACCAGGGCCAGTCCCCCCAATCCTGCCAAACCACCCAGCCCTTCCGCCAGGCCGACGGTGTATCCGGCGTCCAGCAGAGCGTTTCGCACCAGAGCGCCGCACAGAAACAGGGCGACCACCGGGACGACGTAAGCCAGGAAGGAGGCCCGCAACAACAGGCTCTCCGCCATTTCCAACTCTACCACATCCCCAACCTGCGCCGCCACGGGATTGCGCACGGTCACCTCAACGGCCTGGCTGCCCAGTCCGGCGGACATCCCGCACCCTCCCCCCGTATTGCCGTGGCAACCGCCGCAGGCGGTGTGGCGCTGACTGCTCACCACGGCCAACTCCCCCATCCGGCCCACCACGCGCACCTGCTCTCGCAACACGATTCACCTCTTCCTCCGGCTGACCCGGAGTTGCGCCGCTTTGCCGGCACTCTCCGCGAGAGCGGCCATTCAGCGACCCTGCACCACAACCGCCTCTCCCAGCACCGTTTTGCTATCGGGCTGGCTGCTCAACCAACCTCCGATAAGGGCTGCGGCCAGCGCCGCCGGAAGCCCGAATCGCACCAGCCTCTGGTGCAATACCGACTCCTGGGCAGCTCCGTAGCTGATCTGTTCGTTGCTGATGGCCACCATCACCGAGTGGGTCAACGCCTCGCCGTTGGGCAGGGCGAAGTGGCCCGACACCGCGTCCCGAACCGCCGCCAAACGGCTCAGGGTTCGACAACATGCATCACAGCGGGTCAGGTGGTTGACCACACGCCCCATGATGATCTTTTCCAACTCTCCATCCAGAAATGCCGATACCAGTTCAGGATTGCAGCTCATCTCTTCCCCCGTAATTGCCAGCCTCTCCGCTCCCATCGGCAGGAAATGTCCGACCTTCCCGCTCGCCCCCCCCTTTTCTTTTCGCCGTATGCCCCCGTCAGTCAGGACAATCCCTCCAGCACGCCGTCGTTGAAATAGCGTTTCAGTTGATCCATGATCTCCTGCCGCCCGCGAAAAATGCGGGAACGCACCGTACCCACCGGGCAATCCATCAACTCGGCGATGCGTTCGTAGGAAAGACCCTCCACATCCCGCAGGCGAATGGCCTGCTGCATGGCCGGCGTCAGTCCGTTGATCGCCTTGTCCAGAGCCCGCATCATCTCCGCCCGGAGAAGTTGCTTCTCCGGGTTGTCGAAAACCTGCAACAACGGCGACAAATCCTCCTCGTTCTCCAGATCGAGTTCCGCCATGGGAATGTCCCGATCGTTGGAGGTCAGGTAGTTTTTGGCCGTATTGATGGCAATCCGGTAGAGCCAGGTATAAAACGCCGAATCGCCACGGAAACTCCCCAAGGCGCGGTAGGCCTTGAGAAAGGCCTCCTGGGTCAGGTCCTGCACCTTCCACGGGTCGTTGACGCTGCGGGCGATCACGGCGGCGATGCGGCTTTGATACTTGCGAACCAGCACCTCGAAAGCCTTTTTGTCGCCCGCCTTGACCTGTTCCACCAGCAGGATATCGGCTTCAGACACACGCCATCCCCCACCGGAAACCGGTCTTCCGCCGCCTTGTATGCTTGTCAAGTCGCGCCTTTGCAGAAATAGACCGGCTCAAGGCAAAAAAGTTCATTCCCCTTCCCCCGTTCCCGCCCTACCCTGTTGGAGTCGGTTGGAGTCCGCTCCAGCGAGGGTCCGGCCTCACTTTTCATAACAGGACACGAAACATTATGGTCAATTCCGATGCAACCTACAACTCCCGACTGCAATGCGATTTCCTGATTATCGGCAGCGGGGTGGCGGGACTGGACCTGGCGTTGAGGCTGGCGCGCCACGGGCAGGTCATTCTGCTGACCAAAAAACGGACGGAAGATTCGAACAGCTTTCACGCTCAGGGAGGCATCGCGGCGGTCATGGATCCCCAGGATCGCCCGGAAGCCCATGTGCGGGATACCCTGGAGGCGGGCGCGGGTCTGTGCGCCGCCGAAGTGGTGCGCCTGGTCGTGGAGCAGGGCGCCCCCGCCATCAAACGCCTGATCGATCTGGGGGTGGACTTCACCCGCAACGAGGCGGGTTTTCATCTGACCCGTGAGGGCGGCCATTCGGCCCGCCGGGTGATCCACACCGCCGACGCCACCGGCGCTGCGGTCACCGGAACCCTGCTGGCCAGGGCCAAGGCGACGGACAACATCCTCATCCTGCAGGACCATATCGCCATCGATCTGATCACCGCCCACAAGCTGGGTCAGTTCCTGCCCAGCCGGCAAAACCGCTGTTACGGCTGTTACGCCCTGAACACCCACTACAACGAAGTGGTCACGGTGGAAGCCCCCTTCACCATCCTGGCCACGGGGGGCATGGGCAAGGTCTATCTCTATACCTCCAATCCCGACACCGCCACCGGAGACGGCATCGCCATGGCCTATCGCGCCGGATGCCGCGTGGCCAACATGGAGTTCGTGCAGTTTCACCCCACCTGTCTCTTCCACCCCTCGGCCAAGTCGTTTCTCATCTCCGAGGCGGTTCGGGGCGAAGGCGGCGTGCTGCTGTTGAAAAACGGCTCCACCTTCATGGAGAAACACCATCCCAAACGGGAGCTGGCCCCGCGCGATATCGTGGCCCGTGCCATCGACTACGAAATGAAGAGCAGCGGCGACGACTGCGTCTTTCTGGACATCCATTTCAAGGGGGAGGAGTTCCTGCGCGGCCACTTCCCCACCATCCTGCAGAAGTGTCGCGAATTCGGCATCGACATCACCCGCGAACCGATTCCGGTGGTGCCCGCCGCCCATTACGCCTGCGGCGGCGTGGTGGTGGACACCCGTGGACGCACCGATCTGGGCGGACTCTATGCCATCGGCGAAACCAGCCATTCCGGGCTGCACGGGGCCAACCGGCTGGCTTCCAACAGCCTGCTGGAGTGTCTGGTTTACGCCCGACAGGCGGAAGAGGATATCCTGGCCCTGCGGCAGGAGGCGCAAAACCTGGCCATGCCGCCCATTCCCCTGTGGGATGATCTCGACACCGGCCATTGCAAGGAGGGGGTGGTCATCGCCCACAACTGGGACGAAATCCGCCGCGTGATGTGGAACTACGTGGGCATCGTGCGCTCCAACAAGCGCCTGACCCGAGCCTATCACCGCATCGAGCTGCTCAAGCAGGAGGTCAACGAGTGCTACTGGAACTTCTGCCTGACCCCCGACCTGATCGAGCTGCGCAACCTGGCCCTGGTGGCCTCCCTGGTGGTGCGCTGCGCCATCCACCGCAAGGAGAGCCGCGGCCTGCACTACAACACCGACCACCCCCATCGCGACGACGCCCACTGGTGCCACGACACCATCCTGCCCCTGCCGGGCGGGCTGGCGTTTTGAACCTCAGCCCTAGGGCGTGTTGACATTTGCCAGATTTTGGTTCCTGGCAAGGCGCAAGAC
>JADGAQ010000166.1 GCA_015231925.1 Magnetococcales bacterium | reverse complement strand
TTGGAATGCGTAATTTTTCTGTAACTATTCAGGATCCCGCGTAGCGCGATATGACCAAGTCAACGGCGAAAGGAAAAGTCCCAGGGGTACCCCCTGGACCCCATGGGGTCGGAAGTCAACAGCAAACGGAAGAGTCCCAGGGCGCTGCCCTGGACCCGTTGGGGGGGATAATCCCCCCCAAACCCCGGTATACCTGAACAGATACAGAAAAATTACGTATTCCAAAGTAGACGCGGTATAGTCCCCCCCGGCCCCCCGTATGTTCAAAAATGCCGGAAACCGCCCTCCGGCAACTTGATGGGATGCCCTTCTTCAAACAGAGAGATCACCCCCGCCTCCCGGGTGATGCGTCCGATTTCGGTGATTCTGGTGCCGCTGCGGGCCTCCAACGCCTCGATCTGATCCAGCGCCCCTTCCGCCACCGCGAACAACAACTCGTAATCCTCCCCACCGGTCAGAATCTGTCGCAGAATCGACTCCTTCTGCTCCGGCGTGGCCGCCCCGGCCAAAACCCGGCGCGCCGCATCCGATAACGGTACCCGCTCGGTGTAAATCGCCGCCCCCACCCCGGATTCGCGGCAAAGGTGTCCCAACTCCGAAACCAGCCCGTCGGAAATATCGATCAGGGCATGAGCCAGCGCCGTCTCCTGCAACATCTGCCCCAAGGCCACCCGCGGCTCCGGCAGATGAAAACGCCGCTGGAACCAGGCCAGATCGTCCGGATTATTGATGGTCATGCGCCGCAAGCGATGGGACAAACCCAACGTGGCGTCCCCGATGGTTCCCGAAACGAATAGACGATCCCCCGGACGCGCACCCTTGCGCCCCAAAGCCCGTCCCCGTCCCACCAGTCCCAACAGGGTGATGGTGATGGCGATACACCCCTTGGTGCCCACCGTGTCCCCACCGATGAGATTCACCTGGTATTCCCGTCCGGTATCCGCCAACCCCCGGGAGAACTCCTCCACCCACGACACCGGTATCGACGGCGGCAGGGCAAGGGAGAGCGTGTACCACCTGGGCTGTCCCCCCATGGCGGCAATGTCCGACAGATTGACCCGCAAGGCCTTTTGACCCAACAGATAGGGGTCGTCGTCCCGCAGGAAGTGACTGCCTTCCAGCAAAGCATCGGTGGTGACCAGCAGATGCTGGGTGCGAGGCACCGCCAACACGGCGGCGTCGTCGCCAATACCCGTCACCAACGCCTCTTCGGCCTGTTGCAGCGGGGCAAACAAGGTGCGAATGAGGCCGAATTCTCCCAAAGAGGCTATCGTTCTGACTCCCTCCATCACCGCTCCCTTCCAATCCTGTTCCGGACGTATCTGTTCAGGTATACGGGGGTTCGGGGGGGATTATCCCCCCGATGGATCCAGGGCAGCGCCCTGGGACTCTTGCTTTTATCGTTGATACGGTCACGCTGTGCAGGTTCCTGAATCGTAACTTCCGGACTAATCCTGAGGGGGATTGTCACGCTGGCCGGGGCCACGGATTCCCTTGACCCGCAGCCAGCCGGCAATGCGATCCATGACCCCGTTGATGAAGCGTCCCGAATCCTCGGTACCGAAACGCTTCGACAGCTCCACCGCCTCGTTGATCACCACCTGAATCGGCAGATCCGTGGCCAGCAACTCGTAGACCCCCAGCCGCAGGATGTTGCGATCCACCACCGAAATGCGTTCCGGAGCCCAGTTGTCGGCTCCCTTGGCAATCCAGGGATCGATCTCCGCGAGACGCCGCCAGGCGGCTACCGCGATATGGCGGAAATATTCCATGTCGCCATAGCCCTCGGCCTGATCTTCGGCAATCTGCTCCACGGCCCGTTCCATGTTTTCGCCGGAGATGTCGCACTGGTAGAAAGCCTGCAGGATCATCTCCCGGGCTTTGTGCCGTGCGCCATGGTGTCGCCTGGCCGGCGTCGCGCCTTCGTTTGCCATGGGGCGCGTCACAGCTGGCGGCTGAGGTGCATCATTTCCAGCACCGACATGGCCGCCTCCCAACCCTTGTTGCCGGCTTTGGTGCCTGCCCGGTCGATGGCCTGTTCCACCGAATCGGTGGTCAAGACCCCGAACCCTACCGGCAAGCCGGAATCCAGGGAGACGTGCGCCACCCCCTTGGTCACTTCCGCAGCCACGAAGTCGAAATGGGGCGTCGAACCCCGAATCACCGCCCCCAGACAGACGATGCCGTCGTAACGAGCCGCAGCCGCCAGCCGTTTGGTGGCCAGGGGAATTTCGAAAGCTCCGGGAACCCGCACCACGGTGATATCGCCGCGACGCACGCCGTGACGCACCAGGCAATCGATGGCTCCCTCCTGCAGACGCTCCGTTATGAAGCTGTTGAAACGGGAGACCACCAGCGCCACGCGACATCCGGCGCCATCCAGCAAACCTTCCACCACCTTGATTTCGTCCGTCATCGTGTACTCCCCGCCTCGGCCAGCGCCTCGGCCTCGTTGTCATCCGCCACACCCTGCAACAGATGGCCCAGTTTGGCCCGCTTGGTGGCCAGATAGTGGGCATTGTTCTCCCGCGGCCTCATTTCGATGGCCACCCGTTCCATTACTTCCAGGCCATAGCCTTCCAAACCCACGATCTTGCGCGGATTGTTGGTCAGAATGCGCATACGATTGACCCCGAGATCCCTCAGGATCTGGGCGCCGATACCGTAATCCCGCAAATCCGGCGGGAAACCCAACTGAACGTTGGCCTCCACCGTATCCATGCCCTGATCCTGCAGATTGTAGGCGTGCATCTTGTTGATCAAGCCGATGCCCCGCCCCTCCTGCCGCAAATAGAGGATCACCCCCTGCCCTTCGGCGCCGATCTGCTCCATGGCCCGGTGCAACTGCCCACCGCAATCGCAACGCTGACTGCCGAAGAGATCTCCCGTCAGACATTCGGAGTGGACCCGCACCAGTACCGGCTCTCCCGGACGAATCTCCCCCTTGACCAGAGCCACATGCTGGAAATCGTCCACCACCGTGGTGTAGACGAAGAGTTTCCACTCGCCGCCGAAGTCGCTGGGCAGCCGGGTCTCCACGGCGCGATGCACCAGTTTTTCGTTTTCCATGCGGTAGGCGATGAGATCGGCGATGGTGCCGATCTTGATACCGTGCTGCTGGGCGTAGGGAATCAGATCCGGCACCCGGGCCATGGTGCCGTCGTCGTTGAGCACCTCGCAGATGACCGCCGCCGCTTTCAGGCCGGCCAGCCGGGCCAGATCCACCGAGGCTTCCGTATGTCCCGCCCGCACCAGCACGCCTCCCCGGCGGGCCATCAGGGGAAAGACGTGACCCGGTCGGGCCAGATCGCACGGGGTGGTCTCATCGGCGATGGCCACCGCCACGGTACGCGCCCGGTCGTGGGCCGAAATGCCCGTGGTCACGCCGGTGCGCGCCTCGATCGAAACCGTGAAGGCCGTTTTGAATTTGGCGTTGTTGTCCTTCACCATCAACGGCAAATTGAGGTAGGAGACCCGTTCCTCCGTCATGGCCAGACAGATCAAACCCCGTCCGAAGCGGGCCATGAAGTTGATGGCTTCCGGGGTGCAACGCTCTGCGGCGATGATCAGGTCGCCTTCGTTTTCACGGCTCTCGTCGTCCACCAGGATGACCATGCGGCCCCGGCGAATCTCTTCAAGCACCTCTGCAACCGGATTGAATTCGAATTCCATGCTGTTCATCTTTCAGGCAAAGCCGCGCTCCCGCAGGAAAGCCTCGTCCAGACGGCTCCGGGTTCCACAAGCGGTTTGACCGTGCAGCAACCGCTCCACGTACCGACCGATCAGATCGGTTTCGATATTGACCTCGCTGCCGACGCGCAACGTCGCCAGGGTGGTTTTGAGCTGGGTGTGGGGAATGATGTTGACACAAAACTCCGTGTCATCCCCCCGATCCAGCAGACCATTGACGGTCAGGCTGACCCCATCCACCGCGATGGAGCCTTTGGACACAATATAACGCCCCTGGGCCGAAGGGACACGGAAGCAAATTTCCACGGAACGTCCCCGGGATTGCAAACGCACCACCGTGCCCACCGTGTCCACATGTCCCTGCACCAGGTGGCCGTCGAGACGTCCGCCTGCCGGAAGCGCCCGTTCCAGGTTGAGGGTGGCGCCGGGGCTCAAGGTTCCCAGGGTGGTGCGGGACAGGGTTTCCGAGGAGGCCTCGACCGCGAAACCGGTTGCCTCGCACGCCACTGCCGTCAGGCAGACGCCGTTCACCGCAATGGAGTCGCCCGGACGCACCGCAGCGCCAAAAGAGCAGCGCACGGTCAAGCGGGCGTCTTGTCCCTGGCGGCGCAAGGCGATCAGTTCACCCACCTCTTCGATCAATCCGGTAAACACGGCGACGCTTCTTTCCTGAATCTGTTGCGGTATGCAGGGGTTCGGGATTATCCCCTCCGGACCCCCGTATTTCGGCTCATCAACCGGGGAAATCTCCGGTGATCAGCAGATCCTGCCCCACGTTGCGCACTGCAAGGTTTTTCAGAGTTCGGGCCTCGGCGATGCGCGCCACGCCCAATCCACCCAGAATGGGCGGCGCCTCCCGTCCCCCGAAGAGCAGGGGAGCCACAAACAAGGCCAAACGATCCACCAAACCCGCATCAACCAAAGCCCCGGCCAATTCCGACCCCCCCTCCGAAAGCAGGCTGTTCATGCCGGCTTCGGCCACCCGTTGCATCAAATCCGGCAGATCAACCCGCCCGGTTGCGGTGGCGCGGCAATGCAGCAGGCGCAAGCCCGATTCGCCCCAACGCTCCATCAAGGCGCGACACGTTTCTGCCTCCGGAGCCAGAACAGTGGCAATCCATAACGGCGCACTGCGGGAGGAGGAGAAGATGGCCCGATCCGGCGGAATGCGCAACCGGGAATCGACCACCAGTCTGACCGGATCCCGCCCCCCCTTCAAGCGGCAATTCAGACGGGGATCATCCGCCAGCACGCTGCCGATACCGGTCATGACCACGTCGTGGCGGTCACGCAGGCGTTGCACCGCCATGCGGGCGCCCTCTCCGGTGATCCACTGGCTCTCCCGGGTACGAGTGGCCACCTTGCCGTCCAACGTGGCGGCCATTTTCAGGGTGATCAGGGGACGCTGCCGCAGGATGCGGGTTACAAAAGGGCGGTTGAGGGCGTGCGCCTCCTCTTCCAGCACCCCCGAAACCACCTCCACGCCTCCCTCCCGCAACCGGGCAAAACCGCTGCCCGAAACCCGGGGATCGGGATCCGACATGGCCGCCACCACCTTGCGCACGCCGGCTCGCAACAGGGCATCGGCGCAAGGGGGGGTGCGTCCCGTGTGGCTGCAGGGTTCCAGGGTGACGTAGACCGTGGCGCCACGGGCTGCTTCCCCCGCTTCCGTCAGGGCCTCCACCTCGGCATGGGGCTCTCCGGCACGGTGATGATAGCCTCGCCCCACCACCCGGTTCTCCCGCACCACGACACAGCCCACCACCGGATTGGGACGGGTGCGTCCTTCGGCGCGCGCTGCCAGACGCAGAGCCTGGGCCATATACGTGGAATCCATCATCGATGCCGCTGCCTTTCAATATTTTAAAGTATCAAAAAAAAAGGAAATGTTCTGTCATTTGACTTTTATTTAAAAAATAAAGAAAAGAAAACGTCAAAGGATAGAACATTTCCTTTTTTTGATACTTAGAAGATAAAATATTGAAAGTCCGGCAGGGGGAGAGATCCCCCCCTCGGACTGTGCCAACGGTATTCTGTCACAACCAGGGGTAGACGGGAAAACGATGGCACAATTCGGCCACCTCCATCCGCACCTCGGCCTCCACCGCCGCATCGCCTCCCGGATTGCCGCTGGTGGCATCCACCACCCGCACGATCAGGCGACCCACCTGGGCGAACTCCGCCACGCCAAAACCACGACTCGTGGCCGCCGGGCTGCCCAAACGGATGCCGGAAGTCACGAACGGACTGCGCGGATCACCCGGAATGGCGTTCTTGTTGCAGGTCAGTCCGGAACGTTCCAAAGCCTGTTCCGCATCCTTGCCCGTCAGATCCCGGGAAGTCAGATCCACCAGCATCAGGTGGTTGTCGGTGCCGCCGGAGACGATACGCAGGCCTCCCGCCACCAGGGTTTCGGCCAATCGCGCCGCATTGCGCCGTACCAAAGCGGCATACAGGCGGAATTCGGGGCTCAACGCCTCCTTGAAGGCCACGGCCTTGGCGGCGATGACATGCATCAGCGGCCCGCCCTGAATGCCCGGAAAAATCTTCGAGTTGATCTTCTTGGCCAGATCCTCCCGGTTGGTCAGAATCATGCCGCCCCGGGGACCGCGCAGGGTTTTGTGGGTGGTGGTGGTGACGATATCGGCGTAGGGCACCGGGCTGGGATGCTCTCCCGCCGCCACCAAACCGGCGAAGTGGGCCATATCGACCACCAGGGCGGCTCCCACCTTGTCGCAGATGGCGCGAAAGCGGTCGAATTCGATGACGCGGCTATAGGCCGATGCCCCCGCCACGATGATGGCCGGACGGTGCTCCAGGGCCAACGCCTCCACCTGGGCGTAATCGATGCGTTCCGTGGTCGGATCGAGGCCGTATTGCACCGCCTTGTAGATCTGCCCGGAGAAGTTGACGCTGGCGCCATGGGTGAGATGGCCGCCGTGGGCCAGGGTCATGCCCAGAATCAGCGATCCCGGCTCCGCCAGAGCCAGATAGGCCCCCATGTTGGCCTGGGAGCCGGAATGGGGCTGCACGTTGGCGAAACGGCTGCCGAAAAGGGTGCAGGCCCGTTCGATGGCCAGGGCTTCCGCCCGATCCACATGTTCGCAACCGCCGTAATAGCGCTTGCCGGGATAGCCTTCGGCATATTTGTTGGTCAGAACGCTGCCCTGGGCCTCCAGAACCGCCCGGCTGACGATGTTTTCCGAGGCGATCAGCTCGATGGTGTCCCGCTGGCGATCCAGTTCGTGGCCAATGGCGGCGTACAGTTCCGGATCGACTTGCGCAAGGCTTGGAAAGGCTTCCACGGTCCCTATCTCCTTCCGATAAATACAGCTGGTTACGTGTACTATCAACTATTCCCGCGGGCTGCAGCCCGATTCGATCTTGTCCAGGCGGGTTTGATGGCGACCGCCTTCGAAGGGGGTGGTCAGCCAGACCTCCAGGATGCCTTCCGCAGTGGCTTTGCCGGTGGTGCGGCCCCCCAGCACCAGGACATTGGCGTTGTTGTGCTGGCGGGAGAGGCGGGCGGTGTATTCGTCGTGGCAGAGGGTGGCGCGGATGCCGGGAAAGCGGTTGGCGGCGATGGACATGCCGAGGCCGGTTCCGCAGAGCAGGATGCCGGCTTCGGCTTTATGGGTGAGCAGATCCTGGCACAAACGGGAGGCCAGGTCGGGGTAGTCGACCGGGAGGGAGCTGCTGGTACCCAGGTCGGTGATGATGAAGTCGGTGCGGGAGGCGAACCAGGCCAGGAGGTGTTGTTTCAGTTCCAGGGCGCCGTGGTCGCAAGCGATCAGAATGTGCATGGTATCGGTCCGAAGAGGGAGTGGCAAAACGCCCGCGTCCAGGTGCGGACAATCTTTTGACTTTCAATATGTTATCTTTTAAGTATCAAAAAAAGAAAGTGTTCTTTCTTTTGACTCTATCTTTTAAAATATAAATTTCTGTAACTATTCAGACCCCTTCACAGTGCAGCATGATCGTGTCAACAGAAAAAGGAAAAGTCCCAGGGGTGCCCCCTGGACCCCATGGGGTTGAACGTCAACGGCAAAAGGAAAAGTCCCAGGGCGCTGCCCTGGACCCGTCGGGGGGGATAATCCCCCCTTATGTTTGAATAGTTACAAATTTCTCAATAATACTCCGTAAAGGTCTGAATACTAATTATAAAGAAGATTTTACCGATAGTGTCTCAACGAAAAATCAACGTCAACAGATAGAACATTTTCTTTTTTTGATACTTAAAAGATAAAATATTGAAAAGAAAAGCTCTCAGAATCACAACGGCTCCATCGTATCCCACCGATGACACTGTGGGCATTTCCAATAGATGTCCCGGGAGCGGAATCCACACTGGGTACACTGAAAATGGTGCAACAGGTGAATCTGCCGCTCCAATCCACCCCGCGCCACCTGCCACGCCTCTTCGAAACACCCTTTCCGGGCCAGCAGGGTCGCCAGTTGCAGCGCGATTTCCAACGACTCCGCACAGGTATCCAGTCCCCGTCGCAGAACGACGATGGCCTCTTCCTGCCGTTCCCGTTCCGCCAGCCATGCACTCCACCACACCATCAACCGGGGGGAAACCGCAGGAGCCTGCACCGCTTCACTCAGGCACTGTTCGAATCCGGCCACATCTCCCCGACATTCATAAGCCAGCCGCAAGGAATCCACCAGCAAAAAAAAGTGGCTGGGCCGGGTGGTCCGCACGGCGGCGAAGCTCTGAATGGCCTCCTCCACCTGACCCTGACGCAACAAAGCCTCCCCCAGGAGGCGATGAGCCTCCACACATCCGGGAAAGATGGTGATCGCTTCCCGCAACGTCTGCAGCATCCGTTCCCGATGGTCCTCATCCACTGTTCCCGACAGGCCGAACTCCATGGCCTGTTTCACCAGCAGATGGGCCTCCCGCCGGGGGTCTTTCCGGTTGGTCAATTGCTGCAGACGGCGCAACCTTTCCAAGGCGTGATCCCAGCGGGCTTCGCTTTCGTGCAGACTCAGACAACCCTGGATGGCCCGTTGATGGCCGTCGTCGATCTCCAGCACCCGGCGGTAGGCTTCCACGGCGCGGTCCACGAAGCCGCCCTGGCGATAATCCTCGCCCAAAGCGTAGAGAGCGGCGCACAGGGTCTCCTGGGGCAGATTGGGCCGGGCGATGATGGTTTGGTGGATACGAATGGCCCGTCCCACTTCGCCGCGGGCTCGGAAGAGGTTTCCCAGGGAGAGATAGATCTCCACCGTCTCCAGATTGAGCCGGACCGCTTTGGTGAACTCCTCGATGGCTTTGTCGGGCTCATCAGTGATCAGGAAGTGGAGCCCACGATAATAGGAAGCCTTCTCCCCTTCGGCGCGGCTTTCTCCTTCCCGGCGTCGCCACAGCGACTGTCCGTGCAGGTAGCCCAGCAGATAGAGCAGAAGAGCGGCCCCTGCCAAAAACCAGATCGAGGAACCTGCCCCATCCCAGAAAAACATTTTTATTCTTGTATGTGACTGGTTTAGCGGAAAGCCCGTATAGATCGCGACTATTCAATAAGGAAGATCTTTTTCAAGAGGCAAATTGCGAAGATTGATTACTTCTTGCTCAAGATCACGATTCTGGAGCAGCAAATGGTCGTTCAATCGCCGGTATTTTCGATTGGAAAGAACGCCTGCCAGGAGTCCCAGGGCATAACCCGCGAACAGGAAGAGAAACAGCAGTTCCACCAGTGGAACCCGTGGCAGAATCCAGCCCCCCGGAATGGTCAACTCCACTTCCACCTGATTGGCTGCGCCGAACAGGGCGGACAATCCCGCCAGGAACAGAAGCAGAATGATGTGATGGCTGTTCTGCATGGGGCACTCCGGCCGGGTGGTACCCTGTATCCTGGAACGAAACCGGGGTATTTCTGCAATACGTCCGCAACCATAAGGGATTTATTCTTTTGACTTTCAATATGTTATCTTTTAAGTATCAAAAAAAGAAAATGTTCTAT
>JADGAQ010000165.1 GCA_015231925.1 Magnetococcales bacterium | reverse complement strand
GGACTCCCTGGAGGCGCTTTTCGACGAGTCGGGTTCGACGAACCGTTCCCACTGAGCGGGAGGGGTCGTTTTCAACCCGCAGGGGGAAGCCGGAATGATGTCCATCTACGCGCAGGAACTGTTGGCCAAGGGGCGGGCCGAAGGCGAGGCTCGGGGCGAGGCCCGGGGCAAGGCACTTGGTGAGGCCTATGGTTTGCAGAAAGGGGAGTCCGGCCTGTTGCTGCGCCAGATACAGCGCAAGTTCGGACCCGCCCCCGCCTGGGTGACGACCCGGCTGGAAAATGCCGTACCGGGCGAACTGGCCCTCTGGAGCGAGCGCATTCTGGATGTGGACTCCCTGGAGGCGCTTTTCGACGAGTCGGGTTCGACGAACCGTTCCCACTGACCGGGGCAGACCTGGCCCGAGTCGGGGAGCGATCGGCTCGATACCACGAATTTCCTGATTTGGTCTTCAATATGGTTTCAAGTGGCGCGGTTAGGATGCTTCTCACCGGCGGGTGATCCCGCCACGAAGTGTCCAACCCTTTGGAGGTTACCATGCGCCGCTCTTCCGTCCCCGGCCAGTTGACCCGCGAGGCCATTCATCGACTGCGGGAGATTCCACCGGAGGGTGTGATGGCCTCCCGTCGCACGCGCCACGCCATTGTCTCCATCTCGCGGTTTCAGGAGCGGGACCAGCCGCGTCGTTCGCTGTTGATCTATCTCCAGGGCTGCATCAACGATCTGTTCGAGCGGAGCTGGCGCCAGATGCTTCCGCCGGTGCGCGGCTGAGGCTCAGGAGGAGGCGGGCAGCGCCACTTCCACGCCGAAGCCCCCCAGGGAGGGGGCTCGGTGGAAGTGGATGCGTCCATGGTAGTGTTCCACGATTTGCGACACGATGGCCAGACCCATGCCGTGCCCGCTGCGGGATTCGTCCAGACGTACCCCGCGGCGGGTGATGTGTTCCATCTGCTCCTCCGAAACTCCCGGCCCGTTGTCTTCCACCACGAAGAAGCACTCTTTGCCGCGTTCCCCGATCTCCACCCGGATGCGCCCGTCGCACCATTTGAAGGCGTTGTCCAGCAGGTTGCCCAACAGTTCCATCATGTCTTCCTGATCGAAGGGCATGAGCAGATTGGGGGGAACGGTCAGTTCGACCTGGACGTTTTTCTGGAAATTGAGGCTTTTCAGGGTGCGCACCAGGGCGTTGACCTCTTTTTCGGGGTTGAAGAAGCGGGTGGGGAGGGAGTGGTCCGAGAGTCGGGCGCGACGCAGTTCCCGCTCCACCAGGTTGGTCAGGGAGGTGAGCCGCTCTTCCACTTCGCCGCGCAGGGTTTCGTCGGCCATGACGCCGGGATGGTGCATCACCTGGGAGAGGGTGGAGAGGGGGCCTTTCATGGCGTGGGCCAAGTTGGCCAGACCGGTGCGGGAGCGTTCCAGTCGCAGGGTGGTTTTCTCCAGCCATTGGTTGATGCGGGCCACGATGTGCTGCATCTCCTGGGGCACCGCATCGGGTGGGGTATTGAAATTTCCTATTTGCATCTGATATAATCTATCGGTTTATCTAGTGAAATCTTTGTTTCTAATATAGAATCGATACGAGAATATTGACCCACAGTAACCTGTGCTGACAGTGACTGAATTAACGATATGATTGACGACCTGATTTCGACAATATTGTCGCCATCTTCATCTAGACTAATATTATATATTTTTTGTAAATTAGCAGTATCTGACCACCAAAAGCCGGATCTTCCTGAGTTTGTTTCTGAAATAACCTTTAGCGCTGTTGAGTTAATATATTTTAATTCCTCTTTGTGCCAATGTTGAATATGGTGTAACATCCAAATGCCGGTGCTGATAACAGACTCGGTAAAACACATTGAAGAGCTTTGTTGGTTATTGTGGCAGGCTACGAGATTTCCAAATAATAATGGAGTATCAAGAGCCATAAAATACAATAGATCAATTTTCCGAAACAGAAGAGATATCATAAATATACCTCTGTCTGATAGAGTGCATTGAATAGTTGATTGTTGGTTCATCTCTATCAGTTTATACGAGATAAGGCCACATTGAATATATCGATCGAATGTATTGTTGATAATCGATTCATCATAATCAAAAAAATTCACAAGATGAACACTAACAGCTTCTTTTGTGGCGTAGCTTGGTCCCATTGCATAAATAGTTTGAAGAATTCTGAGTCCGCATAGGCCATACCAAATTCTTTGCTGGTCAGGTCTCACTTTTGATATGTCATACCAAAACAGATTGGGTAATATCGGACTGTCGTTTGAAGAGTCGTTTTCAGTTGTGGTGTTCTTAAAAAGTTCACCATGGAGAAATAGATTTCTATAGATTAATCGTTCAAACCTTTTCTTGCCTTTTGATTGTATATCAAAGTCGTTGAACGTTGTTTGCATAAAAACTTGATAGAGGAATGCAGTTAGTAAATTTTGAGAGCATTCTCTAATATCGCTGCGGAAAAGATACTGAATCGGATCTTGTGAGTTTTGAGTGGTGTTTGAGAGGGTTTCTAATACTTCGATAAAATCATTACTAACATCTTGCAGTAGGTCATCATAATGCTTTAATTGGGTTTGCCCCATTTTAAGCTCTAAATTTTTTTTTGAATTGACAAATTCTGAAGATTTTGGGTGTTTGCATATTGCTACTTTTTTCTGAATCAATTCTTTTACATTTATTGTATTGATTTGAACTTGTGGGCAACTGTCAAGGTTTGAAGATAATGGAGAGATTGATCCATCATAACTAAATTTCATGTGTTCTAGAGTCTCAGGTCTAATACTAAAAACCCAAATATCTTTTCTTGGCAAAACGGCAGTTTCGGAAATTGTTTTAATAAACTGAATATAATGATTAGCATTTCTGGCTTTGTGCCACAATATATTGTCGACCCCGTCAACAACATACATGATGCGCATATTGTATTTAGACAATATTATTTTTTTTAGCATATCAGACAGGTCGATAATTTTATTATATTCCAGTCTTCTGATGGTTCTATTGCAGAGCGAATTGTCAATTATTTTTATAAATGCACTATCATCTGCATCACCGCTCTCTTTTTCTATTTTCTCTAGGAGTTGATCGATAAAGATGTCTGACTTAATCTCTCCTCGAGTGTTTGGCCCGATATAAGTTACTAGAGATAAAGTTCGAGCGTAGTCAATAATCTTTCCAAAAAGTTTGTTTTTGTAGTTTGCTCCATATTTAATAACAACATAAGCAAGTTGTATTTTAAGGTAGTCTTCTAGCGTTACATCGCTGGCCGAATGTTTTTCCCAGAGCTTGTATAATTTGTGGGCGTCACAACGAAACCAGCATAATCTTAAATTCTCTTGTATCCAATGAGTCTGTGTGCTTAATAGGATGTTTTGGGTTGTGCTTTTTCCTGATCCTTTTGGGCCGATGACAAGAATGGGAAATGTAGTTTGATTCTTGAATGCTTCTTTGGATGCTTCTTCGATTAACTCGGCCAGCCTATTCACACTTTCATCACCAATATAGATCTCACACATCATTTCTATCACTTCCTGCTTATTTGGGTTTGCAGGATGTAGTGAAAAAACTTTCTTGTAATATTTAAAAATTTCTAAAATATGATTAGAAACTCCCTGCGTAACCTTTTCTACAAACGGGTTGTTATTTGTGCCTTTTCCTTGCAATTTCCTCCTGATTCGATAGTCATCAATTGGTCTTATAAAAACATCAGGCGAATTCGGTAAGTCAGTATAAATTGTCTTAATTGCTGTATTAACATAATTTTCAATCTTAGATCGTTGATCGCTCATTATGGATCCTTCTTTAGAATGTTGTACACTCAGTTGCTGGATTGTAAAAGGTTGTCTTGGTACGAAATTAACCTAAGCTACATAGCTCCCGTATTGCAATTGTCTCGCATGATTTTGCGAGAACGATCAATACTATAAAGTGCTTTTCTGATATAGATTTTTATCTTTTCGGAATCGCAGTCTTGGCCAATCATGTCGGACGTTGTTTGTATTGCTTCAAGAACAGCATCGTCTAGTTCATTATTTATCGCGAAATAGTTCCTCATTCTGTATTCCTCTAAGTTATTAATGCTTAAATATGTTTTTTCTTTGAGAGCGTCATTATTCGCATATCCGTTTAAATTAACCTCAATTACCATTAATTTTTCTGATAGCCCTTCATATATTGGGAATAAGGCGGCGAATCTTATTTTATACATTGCAAGTCTGAGCGCGTAATAATTCTTTGCTGCCATGTATAATAACGAAAGCACTAGCCCTGCAATAATAGCCAAAAGTGAGTAATCTTGATTTATGAACTGAATGATTGAATGTTTCATAAGAAGTCCTGCTTAATCATGTCGACATACATACCCGGAGAAAACTGTTTCGGGTATCTTGCGCACATTTATGTTCCAATGCAAGAAAAATCGGTATCTGTTCAGGAATGCGGGGGTTTGGGGGGATAATCCCCTCCCCGACGGGTCCAGGGCAGCGCCCTGGGACTTTTCCTTTCACTATTGACTCCGTCATATCGCGTTGCGCAGGCTATGAGTAGTTAGAAAAATCGAAAATATGTCTGTAATTATATTTAGATGCCTGAAATTTACATGAATAGTTGCGAGTTGTCAGCCAGATTACCGAAGCCTTGAAAGGAGGGCGTGATGGCCTCCCGTCGCACGCGCCACGCCATTGTCTCCATCTCGCGGTTTCAGGAGCGGGACCAGCCGCGTCGTTCGCTGTTGATCTATCTCCAGGGCTGCATCAACGATCTGTTCGAGCGGAGCTGGCGCCAGATGCTTCCGCCGGTGCGCGGCTGAGGCTCAGGAGGAGGCGGGCAGCGCCACTTCCACGCCGAAGCCCCCCAGGGAGGGGGCTCGGTGGAAGTGGATGCGTCCATGGTAGTGTTCCACGATTTGCGACACGATGGCCAGACCCATGCCGTGCCCGCTGCGGGATTCGTCCAGACGTACCCCGCGGCGGGTGATGTGTTCCATCTGCTCCTCCGAAACTCCCGGCCCGTTGTCTTCCACCACGAAGAAGCACTCTTTGCCGCGTTCCCCGATCTCCACCCGGATGCGCCCGTCGCACCATTTGAAGGCGTTGTCCAGCAGGTTGCCCAACAGTTCCATCATGTCTTCCTGATCGAAGGGCATGAGCAGATTGGGGGGAACGGTCAGTTCGACCTGGACGTTTTTCTGGAAATTGAGGCTTTTCAGGGTGCGCACCAGGGCGTTGACCTCTTTTTCGGGGTTGAAGAAGCGGGTGGGGAGGGAGTGGTCCGAGAGTCGGGCGCGACGCAGTTCCCGCTCCACCAGGTTGGTCAGGGAGGTGAGCCGCTCTTCCACTTCGCCGCGCAGGGTTTCGTCGGCCATGACGCCGGGATGGTGCATCACCTGGGAGAGGGTGGAGAGGGGGCCTTTCATGGCGTGGGCCAAGTTGGCCAGACCGGTGCGGGAGCGTTCCAGTCGCAGGGTGGTTTTCTCCAGCCATTGGTTGATGCGGGCCACGATGTGCTGCATCTCCTGGGGCACCGCTTCGTCGATGCGTTCGATTTTGCCCTCCTCCAGCCGTTGCAGTTGGTGTTCGATGCGGCCCATGGGGGCGAGGGAGCGATGCACCGCATAGACGTGAATCAGGGCCAGTCCGGCCAGGAAGAGGGCGGAGAGCAGGGTGTAACGCCATTGGAAGGCGGCGAGATCCTCGTCGATGGGGGTGAGGTCTTCGGCTACGGCGATGGTCAGGGTGTGCTGCCGCAAGGGCACGGCACGCATGACCACCAGCAGGTTTTCCTGGTGGGGGCCGGCGAGCAGGAGCCTTTGTTTGCCGCCGACGCTCAAGGGTGGCAGTTTGAGGACGAAACTCTCCAGGGATTTGGAGCGCAGCAACTGGCGGACGGTATCGCCCCGGCTGAGGGAGATCTGGTAGTAGTAGCCGGAAAAGGAGAAGTGGAAGAGGGCGTCCACATGGCTTTCGTCGAGGGAGATCTCGTCCTGGCCTTCCACCTTCATTTCGGCCAGGATGCTGGCGATTTCCCGTTCGATGCGGTCTTCCAGATAGTTGGCGGTGAGGTTGCGCAGGGATTGGGAGACGGCCAGCCAGAGAAGAACGAACATCACCACCAGGCTGCTGACCAGAGCCACCAGCAGGTCGCGCCGGATGGAGGGTTTCACGCCACCTCCCCCTGTCCCATGACATAGCCTTGCAGGCGCAGGGTGCGGATCACCTCCCGCCCCAGTTTTTTGCGCAGGTGGTTGACGTAGACTTCGATGACGTTGTGGTCGTTGACCGTGTCGAAATCGTAGATGGCGTCCATCAGGGCCTCTTTGGTGAAGACCTTGTTGGGAAACATCATGAAGGTGCGCAACAGTTTGAACTCGGTGGCGGTCAATTGCACCGATTTTCCGGAGGGACCGGCCACGCACTGGCTGTTTTCGTCCAGGAGCAGTCCGCCGGCTTGCAACAGGCCGGGCACGACGGCCTGGGCGCGGTGAATCAGGGCCCGCAGTCGGGCGACCAGCTCCTCCGGATGGAAGGGTTTGCCCAGGTAGTCGTCGGCGCCGGCTTCGATGCCCTGGACCCGCTCCTGCCAGGTGTTGCGCGCCGTCAGAATGATCACCGGCAGCCGGATGCGGGCTCCACGCCATTTTTTAAGGAGCTGCAGACCCGGCAGATCCGGCAGTCCCAGATCGAGGACCACCGCCTGATAGAAGGGTTCGCGGCCCATCTCCTCGCCTTCGATGCCGCTGGCGGTACAATCGACCACGAAGCCGACCTCTTCCAGCTTGCGCTTCAGCAGACGTTGCAGGGTCAGATCGTCCTCGATGACGAGAATGCGCATGGTCGGTCAACCGTTGCTGATGACGACTTCGCGGATGGCGTGACGCCCCGCTTTGGTCACGGTGAAGGCCCAGCCGTCATGATGCATTTTTTCGCCCTCCTTGGGAATCTCGCGGAAGTGGTCCAGCAGAAAGCCGGCCAGGGTTTCGTAGGGACCGTCGGGCAGTTGGATGCCCAGTTCGTCTTTCAGGGCGATCAGGGAGATGCGGGCGTTGACCCGCCAGGAGTCGTTGTCCACCCGCTGCCAGTAGACGATGTTCTTCTTGTCCGGGTCGTATTCGTCGCGCATCTCCCCCACGACCCGTTCCAGGATGTCTTCCAGGGTGACCAGCCCTTCGCAACTGCCGTATTCGTCGACGATGATGGTCATGCGTTCGCCTGTGGCCTGGCAGGCGTTGAGGATGTCCTCGATGCTTTTGGCGCCGGGGGCGTAGGCGATGGGCCGCACGAAACCCCGGATGCTCTGTTCTGCAGGCACGTTCAGCAGGTCCACGGTATTGATGTAGCCGATCATGTTGTCCACCCGCCCGGCGTAGACCGGCAGCAGCAGGTGGGAGGACTGGGCGGAAAACTCCAGGGTTTCGCCGCAGGTGGCGTTGCGGTCCACGGCGCGGATGTCGATCAGGGGCACCATGATATCCCGCGCGGTGGTTTCGCCGAAATTGAACAGGCGGCGGATCATGCTGCGTTCCACCGGCAGGATGTCGGTCTCCTGATTCGGCATCTGGAGCACCATGTCGATCTCTTCCCGCAGGGAGAAGATGTTATTCTTTTCTCCTCCGCCAAACAGGAAGGTGATGGCTCGGAAGAGGATGGAAAAGATGATGATAAGCGGGTAAAAGAGGATCGAGGAGGCTTTAAGGACATAGATGATGCGTGGGGCCAGATAGTCGGCCTTTTGCTGGAAGATGCTTTTGGGCACGATTTCGCCGAAGACCCAGATCAGGGGTGCAGCGATGACGATGGCGATCCAGGCCTGCTCCTTGCCCAGCACCTCGATGGCGAAGAGGGTGGAGAGGGAGCTGTTGGTCACGATGGCGACGTTGATGCCCACCAGGGTGGTGGTCAGGAGGTGTTCCGGTTTTTTGAGCATCTCCATGGCCAGTTGAGCGCCGCGGGATCCTTTGGCGGCCTGGTGACGCAGCCGCAGGCGGTCGGCGCTGACCACGGCGATTTCCGAACCGGCGTAAAAGGCCTCCACCAGCAGGCAGAGCAGGATCAGGGGGGGGATCAACCAGATGTCCATGGTCAGGCATCCTTCGGGTCGGGGGTGTCGTCGCCGGGGGACGTCTCGTTTTCTTCGGGGAGGGTGGGGCTCTCCTCTTCTTCCGGCACGCGGCAGGCCACCACGCGGGTGAGGCGATTGTTTTCCACCGCCAGGACTTCGAAGTTCCAGCCTTCCAGGGTGATCTTCTGGCCGGCGACGGGCAATTCACCCAGGTGGTGCAGGATGGCGCCGCCCAGGGTTTCCACCTCGTCCACTTCCAGATTGGCCTGAGTCATCTGGTTGAACTCCGACAGGGGCATGACCCCGTCGCAACGGAAACAGCCGTTGATCAGGGGTTGGATGTTGCTGCCGGACTTGCCGGTTTTGTCGCGCATCTCGCCGAAAATGGTCTCCAGCAGATCTTTGGTGGTGACCAACCCTACCAGGCCGCCGTATTCGTCGACCACCAGGGCCATGGACTGTTTTTTCTCCCGGAAGATTTGAAACAGGGAGGAGACGCGCTTGCTGCCGACCACGAAGTAGGGTTTGCGCAGCAAACCGGGGAGCCATTTGGCATTGTTGGCCAGAGCGGGTCCGGCCTTGACCATGTCGCGCACGTGCAAAACGCCGACGATATCGTCCCGATGGCCTTCGTAGACGGGAACCCGATCGACGTTGTGGCTCTGGAAGAGGCGGATGGCCTCGGCGTAGGTGGCATGGGCGTTCAGAAAGGCGATTTTGGCCCGTGGCACCATGACATCCTTCACCATGAGGTTGCCGAAGGAGAAGATGTTGTTGATGTATTCCCGCTCGGAATCGTCGAGAACCCCGTCTTCGGTGGCCTGTTCGGCCAGGGTGCGCACCATCTCCTCGGTGACGGTGGTCTTCTTCTCCTGGGGCGTTCCGATGATCAGGGTGATGAAGAAGTTGGCCACCCAACGCACCACGCGGCGCAACGGAGTGATCAGACGCATGAAGGAGGCGATGGGACGCGCCACCAGAGCTGCAAAGGGGATGTTGTTGCGCACGGCGATGGTTTTCGGGGTGATTTCGCCGATCAGCAGCAGCAGGGGCAGCATGATGAAGATGTTGACCCACCATTTGTCCTCGCCGCCCAGGAGGCGGATCAGGAAGGTGGCGGAGAGGTTGGAAGCGGCCACGTTGACCAGTTCGTTGCCGATGAGGATGGTGGCGATGAGGTTGCGGGGATCTTCCAGCAGGCGGCGGATCAGGGCCAGCCGGGGATGATTCTCCTTGGCCATCTGTTCCAGTTGCACCGGATTCAGGGAGAAGAGGGCCACCTCCGTTCCGGAGAAGAAGGCGGAGCAGCCCAGCAGGGTGAAGAAGAGCACCAGTTGGATCCAGACGAAAGGGTCCAGAAAGATGGACGTGTCCATAAGGCCTCCGAGGTTGCAGGAAAGGGGAGGCCGGACGGCCTGCTTTCCCCTGCCTGAAGGGGGGATTTTCTTCAGGCAGGATTCAGATTAGCGGGTCGAGTTGAATCCACGCTTAAAGGATGTTAAGCGAAGCTGAAAAAGAGGGGTATGAACCGCGCCCATTTCGGGATCCCCTGGTCTTTTCAGTCATACGGGGGTCCGGGGGGGATTATCCCCCCCGGCGGGGTCTGGGGCGGAGCCC
>JADGAQ010000164.1 GCA_015231925.1 Magnetococcales bacterium | reverse complement strand
TCGATCCACACCTGGGCTTCATTGGTTACTTCATTGCCATCCGCCAGGATGAACGGATAGCGGCGCACGTAGGAGGGAACGTAAGAGACCCGCCATTTTCCCTGCTTGTCCAGGTAGAGGTTCTCCCCCTCCCGATACCCGAGCAGGAACAGCGGAATCACCAAACCAGCCGAGTCACGCGCAAAAACGATCGGGTAATGCAGACATCCCACAGCAAACTCGGAGCACAGAGCCGGCACTTGATGGGCTCCTTTGGCGAAAGACAGACCCTTCGTCCAGGTTCTGATCCCAACTGAGGAGAAGTCTTTCTTGTTAAGGGGAATTGGGTTGTTGTACAGCACTGGAAATGTCATGAGCGTCATCCTTGCTATTGTTGTGAAAGGGAAATGAGGGTGTCTCCGGTGAGCTACGCATCAAACACGGCCTGATCCGTGCGTCGCATGATTGCTTCTGTTTATGCGACCTGACGCGAACGATTGGGGATGCCTCATGAACGGCCAGCCGATTTGTTTAACTGGTCCCAGGCCAAACGAGAGTTGCTCTGAAACGGCTTTTTGTCACACCACTCTTGAGGTAAAGTGTTTCTTTCGCGGAGGTCTGTCCTGAGGGTAAGTGCAAACGGCACGCCATCATCCTTAAAAAGCCAATCGAGAGACCTGTACCGGCCTGGAATCATCATCGAATCAGGCAGGGTTAATTTGAAATATTTTATGTAAAATCAAGGAGCAAGAGCGTTCAGGGCGCCCTGTGAAGAATATATCTGATGGCGCATGTTCATCGGCGATAAAGGACGATTTTCGGCTCTTGGCAAGCGCTTCAAACCCGGTTTCAGGCAATAAATTTGAAACGCAACGCCGTAAGAAACAGAAGATTTCAAACTTCTGAAACGTTGTTGCTCCGGTCTGAACGCCAAGGACGGGTATTCAGGCCAACCACGAAAAGCGCGGAGGGGAGACCATTTCAGTCAAGAAGATGATCGTTTGTCACTTTCAGCCAAAACCAGAGAACCATCTCGCAGTGGTTCGGAATTGGAAGGGGCGAGACACCGGGTTCCGGTGGTTTCGCGCGGGGTGGGGCGGTGGGGAGAGAGGGATGCCAAAGCGGTGGATCGGGTTGCAACGCGGGGGAAACATCCTGACCCCCGAGGTGTCGGGGGGGATTGTCCCCCGGCCCCCCGTATGACTGAAAAGCTCAACATCCCCCGATGGACGCGGCTTAAAAGATAAAAAATACTCTAATATCTGACTTTTAAGTTGTTATTGATTTAAATGGTTCCGACCCGATGCTGCCGGCTCTCGTGACGTCGTGCGCAACGGAATGGCTTCGCTGTGAACTGGCGGGTGTTCAATGGCCGGTATTTGACCTGTTTGGGGAGTCTGTCCCTGCCCGCGTTCGTCATGCCTGCTTTCGGTTTATGTCGTCTCTTCCGGTTGACGCAAACCCATGGCTTTCATCCGCCGCCACAAGGTACTTCGACTGATGTTCAACTTGATGGCAGCGATCTGCATATGCCAACGCGATTCGATCAAGACGCGCAAGATGGTTTCCCGATCCAGCGATTCGCCCTCTTCCGGGCCATAAGAGCGCTTCAAAGGGCGTCCGCCATGGCTTGTCGTCGAGGCTGTCACGGTCGCGCAGGGGGGAGGGCCGAGGGAGGGGAGGGTGCGGGCACGGAATTCCGGAGGCAGATTGGACCACGTCAGGATGGACTGCGGGGCCACCACCATGGCATGTTCCAGAACATGTTCCAGTTCCCGGACGTTGCCCGGCCAGTCGTAATCCATGAGAGCCGCGAGCGCCTCATCGCTCACCCCGCGGACTGATCGATTCAGCCGAAGGTTGAGTTTGGCCAGGAAATGGTCGATCAGCGCGGGCATGTCCGTCTTGTGTTCCCGCAACGGGGGCATGCGCATCTCCACCACTTTGAGCCGGTAATAAAGATCTTCGCGGAAAAGCCCCTCCTGGACCAGCTCGCGCAGATTGCGATGGGTGGCGGTAATCACCCGCACATCCACCCGGATGGGATTGTTGTCTCCCACAGCCTCAAAAACCTTCTCCTGCAACACCCGCAGGAGCCTGATCTGCATGTCCAATGAGATGTCGCCGATCTCATCCAGAAAGATGGAGCCCCCGTCCGCCAGTTTGAAGCGGCCAGGCTTATCGCGTATGGCATTGGTAAAGGCTCCGCGCACATGACCGAACAACTCGCTTTCAATGAGTCCGACCGGCAGGGATGCGCAGTTGACCGCCACAAAGGCGCGGGAAGCGCGCGGACTGGTGTCGTGCAGCGCACGGGCGGCCAACTCCTTGCCGGTGCCGGTTTCGCCGCTGACCAGCACGGTGGAGTCAACTTCCGAGAGGTGCTCGATCAGCTGATAGATATCCTGCATGGGCTGGCTTGATCCCACCAATCCATGCCAACCCTGTCGTGTTTTGGTCTCCCGCTCCAGCATGGCCAGGCGGCTTTCGTCCCGCACCACCAGGATCATCCCCTGCGTATCTTGTGCCGGGTCGAGAAAGAGTGACGCCGTGCAATTCAAAATCCGATTCATCCCCTCTTCGTTCATATTGACCATGCGTACCGAGCGTTTTCCGGCGCCCTCTTTGCGGGCTTTGCGCAGCAGAGGTTCCACGAAGGGGAAGAGCCAGGACATGACTTCCTGCAACGGTTGGTCGAGTGCCGGGGGGGTAATTCCGAGAAGTCTGGTCGCAGCCTCGTTGAATTGAATAATTCGCCATTTATCATCTATGGCGACAATGGCGTCATCCACTCCCCGAAAAATGGCCTCCATGCGACTTTTCAGCATTTCCTGTTCTTTGCGGAGGCGTTTATGCTCCGTGGTGAGATGGACAATCTGTTTGATGTGGGAAGGAAGGACGGGTTTGGTCAGGTAGTTGAAGACCCCATCCTTGATGGCGGCTTGAACCGATTCGCTATCGATGTTATCGGTTATGATCAGGGCGCTTGTGTCCGGATGCTCTTCATTTACATCTTTAACTAATTGAATCCCAGAACCATCCGGCAGATTGATGTCGCAGAGCACCAGGTCGAAACACTGACTCCGCAACACTTCCGTGGCTGTGCGAACCGATTTCGCCGAAGTGAATTGATACCCTTGTTTGGATAAAACCGGAACAACTTCTTCTAAGATAGCATCGTCTCCATCGACAATTAATGTTCGGATAGTCATATAGGTTCTCCTTGTTTCAAATCTGTTTTGACACGTATGTTTCATGCTACTCTAAATTTCATGTTATAACTATAAAAAAAGCTGCTCGCTGTTTCGTTCCATTTTTAAATCGAAAATACAGTAATTACACATCGACCCCTCTGACCCTCGTCTTATTGATAATTTTCGTGGCGAAACCGGCCAGGGGGGCGTCAGGACGAGGCGGTGCCCCTTTCCGCCGACCGTTCGACCGAGAACGTCGGGGGCTGGCCTGCCATACCACTTTGGTTCGTCCCGCTGCGGAGGATCCGGCGGCGCCTCCTCAGGTGCGCCTCTATCCGGGGAGCCATGAGGGGTTGGAAGCCCGTTGATCCCGGATTTTCCAACGGGCTCCGTGTACGGCTCCAAGTGAAGTGGCCCCGTCGTCGAAACAATGCCGTGGCGCGGATAAGTTCCGGACCTTGCCCTTGCCGACGCTTGCCTTCAGTTCCTGTGGCATGAGAAACTCCCCTCGCAACACCCCATTCCGTTGCGAGGAACCACCATGAGGCCGAAAGCTCCTTCCGCCGCCCGTGTGATCCCGGCCGCTTCCCTTGCGGAACGGGGCGAAAGGACCATGGCCGAGGGCAAATGGCGGGAGGCGGTGGAGTGTTTCAAACAACTGGTCAAGGCCGAACCTGCCGCCGGCTGGGAGAAAAAACTCGCCGAAGCCTATCGGGGACGGGCTGGGGAACTGGCTGAAAAAGGCATGCCCAAGGAGGCGGTGATCCTGCTGGAAAACGCTTTCCGGCTGGAAGCGGACCCCGAGACCCTGGGCCTCTATTGCGACTGTCTGCTGCGCGCCGGGCGGACCGAGCCCCTGGGAGTCCTCTTTTTCCAACAGGAAGAGAACCTCTCCCGACACCACCCCGATTTCGCCGCCCGGATACGGGAACTGGTTGCCATTCTGTTGCTGGCCGGTTCGCTTCCGGAGCGCCTCCTCCCGGCGGGATCACCCTGGCAAAGCTGGCTGACACTGGCCCGCGAGGCCCTCGCCGCCTTTGCCGCCGGGGAGGAATCCCTCCTGGAGAGCCGTCTGCAGGCCTTGCCCCTGCGCTCTCCCTTCAAAGCCCTGCGTCTGCTGCTCAAAGCCCTCTTTCTGACTCGTGACGATCCCCGTCGCGCCCGACAACTGGCGGAATCGATCCCCGACGCTTCCCCCTGGTGCGGATTCGCCCGCTTCGTGGCCGACACCGCCCTGGATACCACGGAGCTGCTGCCCCGGCTGCCGGGGCTTTCCCCCCTGGAACGGACCGTTCTGGCCGGGGCGCGCGGCTGTGATCCCGCCCGATTGCAGCGGGCCTGCGAACGGTTCGCCCTCCCCGACGAGCAACTGCTGCGCACTCTGGTGCAACCTGCCGACCGGGAGATTGCCGCCACGGAAACCGAACGGCGGCAGCTCTGTTTCGCTCTGCTGGCCCGGCAGCCCACCGTCGGCGGTTTCACCCTGTTCGAAAAGCGCTTCGGCCCGCTCGACGCCGTGGAGAAACACCGCCTCCAGGCCCTGGCCGCCGAACGGAACCACTCCCCGGACAGCCCGCGTCATTGGCAGTCCTGCCTGAGCCTGCTGGAGGCCGCCCCCGCCACCCCGGAACGCAACCTGCACCTCGCCCTGATCCTGCGCCGTTTGGCGGACCAGGCGCATGCGCCCCCGCCCGAAACACCGCAACACTACCTCGAACGGAGCCTGGAATGGGATCGGGAGGATCGGAATACCCATCTGCGCCTGCTGGAAATCTATCGGGAAGAGGGGGAGGAGCGGCATTACCACCGCATTCTGGAGGAGGCCCTGCGTCGTTTCCCGAAAGATCCGGCGATACTCCATGCCGCGGTCAAGGAGGCTTTGCAGCGCAAATCCTTCAAGAAGGCCTCCGTTCTGGCCAAGCGGCTGCTGGAGTTGGATCCGCTTCACGACGGGGTGCGGCAGGATCTGACGCGGGCCGCGATTCAGCAGGCTCGCAAACAGGTCAAGGCGGGGCGGATCGATCTGGCGCGGCGGGAGCTTTCCCAGGCCGCCGCATTCGGGCGGCCCGGGGAGAAAATCGGGCTGATCGCCATTTGCCAGGGGTTGATCGATGACGGGCCGGAGGGGGAAACGCTGCTCCTGGAGGGGGTCCGGCTTGTCGGAGATGGCGTGACCGGCTGGTTTCGCGCTGCGGCGGAAGGCCGGGCCATGGGACTTCCCGAGGCCCGTTACACCGCCCTGACCGGGCGACTCCGGCAGGTGGCCCGGGAGAAACCCCGTTCCGAGGAGGTGTTGCGCCTGGCCGGGGTGGCGACCTCGTATCTCTCCGACAAACCGGTGCAGCTGGGAAGCCTCTTGCCGGTTCTGGAGGGCTGGCTGCGTTCGGCTCTGAATCTGGAATTCTCTCTGGAGGAGATGCGAACCCTCTGCCTGCTGCTGCTGGATGCCGGGCAATTCCGCCTGCTGACCCGGTGGGCGGACAAAGGGACCAAACGCTGGCCCGATCAGCCCATCTTTCCCTTTTGCCGGATCGCCGCCCAACATCGCAACGCCCCGAAAAGCCTCATCTTTAACCAAGTGGAGTCGTTGTATTCCCTGCTGGAGGAGGCCTACACCATTGACGACCGGGAAACCGGGAAGCGGATCGTTAACCTGCTGGGGCCCTTCGGTCCGGGGTTTTCGGTGCCTTTCGACCTGGAGGAGGAGGACGACGACGACTTCGACCCGCATGAATGGGATGGCCTTCCCCCCTTCGTACCTCCCCCATCCATCCCCAGGGATCTGGAGGCCAGCATGGTGGGGGAACTCGCCAATCTGGCCCGGGAACTGATGCAGGAGAATCCCGGAAAATTCGATCGGAACAAAATGGGGCAGACCTTGAAGGCCGCTCTGATCGAAGGAGGCGGATTCACGGAGCGTGAGGCACATTCGGAGGCGCTGGCCGCCATCCTGGAAAAGGCCATGGACCGGGCCGGTCTGCCGCGTCGTGTCGCCTCCAAAACCGCTTCGGGGCCGAATCCGCCGGCTTCGTCTTCCGCCACCACTCCGGCCAAACCGCAAAGGCGTCAGAATGGCCGGCAACGTTCGTTTGATTTTTGAACCGAGGAGCCATGACCGATCCCTTCACCCTGCTGGGTCTCACTCCCGAGGCCGATGACGACGCGGTCCGCAAGGCCTATCTGCAACAGGTCCGGCTCTATTCTCCCGAACGTCATCCGGAGCGTTTTCAGGAGCTGCACGCCGCCTACGAACAACTTAGGGAATGGCGGGGCCGGGTGGCCTGCCGACTCTTTTCCCTCCCCGATCCCGATCCGGGTCGGCTGCTCGCCCCTCTGCTGCAGGCCGATGCCACTGCGCCCCGGCCCGCAGTGAAGCCGTTGCAGGAGCTTCTCGGGGAGTCGGTGCGCGGCTTTCAGCTCACCGCGACGTCGCGGGGGAAAGGATGACCCCCGTGGATCAGGAGGCCCTTATCGCCCGCTTTCGCGACTTTCTGCAGGAAACCCCCGTTGCGGACAACCCGGAAAGAGTCGATCTCTACACCCTCTTCGTGGAGCTTTCGGCCCTGAAGAACGAGGTGCGTCTCGAATCCCGGCAGGTCAAGACGGCACTGGAGGGTTTTCGCGCCCTGACGGAGCCGTTGCGCAGCGGCTATGCCGCCCTGGAGGAGGAAAACACCCGGCTGCGGACCGATTGCGCGGAAGCCGGCGGGAAGCGGCTGCGTCCCCTGCTCCTGGAACTGCTGGAGCTGCGCGACCGCATGGCCGCCGGGCTGGAAGCGACCTCCGGCAGGAAGCTGTCGAAGCTCTTCCGCCGGTTCTGCCGCAAGGAGGAGGAGCGGTTGGCCGTGTGGCGGGAGGGGCAGGAGATGACCTTGCGGCGCTTGGATCAGATTCTGGCCGGCCTCGGGGTGGAGCCGGTGGCGGTGCTGCACCGCCCGCTCGATCCCCGGATGGCGCGGGCGGTGCGCGCGGAATGTCACAAGGGCGTGGCTCACGGTCTGGTGGTGAGCGAGTTGCGGCGAGGCTTCCTCTGGCAGGGGGAGCTGCTGCGTCCCGCCGAGGTGGTGGTGAACCGGGAAGAAGGGGCTTAAGATCATGGACAGCGAGATCATCATCGGCATCGATCTGGGGACCACCAATTCGGAGGTGGCCCTCTATCGCCAGGGTCGCCCGGAGGTCCTCGCCGATGAGACCGGGCGGAAGATCCTGCCCTCCTTCGTCGGCGTGGCGGAAAACGGGGAGCTGCTGGTGGGCGAGGCGGCACGCAACCAGTACGCCGCCTTTCCGGAACGCACCGTCAAGTCGGTCAAACGGCGCATGGGCTCACCGGAGAAGGTGACCATGGCCGGCGAAGGCTACCTGCCCCAGGAGATCTCCGCCCTGATCCTGAAGCGCCTGAAAAGAATCGCCGAAACCCGTCTGGGAGAGCCGGTGAAGAAGGCGGTGATCACCGTTCCGGCCTATTTCAACGATGCCCAGCGCCAGGCCACCCGCGAGGCGGGGGAGATCGCCGGCCTTGAGGTGGTGCGGATGATCAACGAACCCACCGCCGCGGCGCTGGTTTACGAAGCCGGACATCTGGAGGGCAAACGGCTGCTGGTCTACGATCTGGGCGGCGGAACCTTCGATGTCTCCGTGGTTCGCATCGAAGAGGGTGTGGTGGAGGTGATCTCCAGTCACGGCAACAACCACCTGGGAGGCGATGACTTCGATCAGAAGATCGTGGAACATCTGCTGAGGCATCTGAAGGAGAACCAGGTCGATGCCGAGACCTCGCCCCGGGCCATGGCCCGGTTGCTGCGGGCGGCGGAGTCGGCGAAGTGTGCCCTCTCGGACCATCCCTTCGTGCGCATCGAAGAGGAGTACCTTCTGGAGCGGAAGGGACTGCCGGTGCATCTCTCCCTGGAATTGAGCCGGGAAGAGTATGAGGAGATGATCGCCCCCTACATCGAGGAGACTTTGGCTGCGGTACACATCGCCTTGCAGGGGGCGGGGCTCACCGCATCGGACGTGGAGTCGATCCTGCTGGTGGGCGGGGCCACCCGTACCCCGCTGGTGGCGCGACGGCTGGAAGAGGCCTTTGGCCTGCGACCCCGGGGCGAGGTGGATCCCGAGCTGTGCGTGGCCATGGGGGCCTCGATTCAGGCCGCCGCCATCCAGGGCCAGGAGGTCTCGGCAGTGCTGGTGGACATCACCCCCTACACCTTCGGGGTGTCGGCTTTCGGCGAGCTGGACGGGTTGCCTTACCCCTATCTTTTCTGTCCGGTGATCCCCAAGAATAGCCCGATTCCGATCCACAAAAGCGAGATCTTCTTCACCATGAATGACAACCAGGAGATGGTGGAGGTGAAGATCTTCCAGGGCGAACATCGGGATGCCCTGGCCAACCGCCTGATCGGCGAGTTCCGCATCGAGGGGCTGAGTCGGGCCCCGGCCGACAATCCGGTGCTGTTGCGCATGGATCTCGATCGGGATGGCATCCTCCACGTTACCGCCACCGAGAAGAAGAGCGGGCTCTCCCGCAAGGTTTCCATCGGCAATGCCCTGCGCAAGCTCGACGAGGCCGAATTGCAACAGGCCCGGAAGCGCCTTGGCGACCTTATGGGCGGGGAGGAGCCTTCCGAAGGGGAGGCGCAGCGGCACCCGGAGGTGGTTCAGGCCCGCGCCCTGGTGGAAAAGGCGCAACGCATGCTGGAACAGGCGGAGGAGGAGGACCGGCTTGAGATGATCGATCTCATCGAGGCGATCCGGGACGCCCTGGCCGCGGAGGATTATCCAGCGCTGGCTCAACCGTGCGGGCAGTTGTCGGAGATCCTCTTTTATCTGGAGGCCTGAGGGTGCTTCCGCCTGCCCGACTCTCTCATTGCCCCATCTGCCGCGCCTCCCGGGGGGAGGAGCGGGACTCCTGCCGCCGTTGCGGGGCCGATCTCTCCTGGCCGCTGCGGATCCTTCGCGAAGCGCATCGGGAAAGCCAGCTGGCTCGGCAAGCCCTGCTCCGGGAGGATCTCATCCAGGCCCGACACCATGCCCGACAGGCCTGCCTGCTGCATCGCACGCCGTTCAACGAACTTCTGGAAGCGTTTGTCTCCGGCGTGCGTTGACGTTTGCCGGATGTATCGGTTCAGGTATACGGGGGTTCGGGGGGGGATTATCCCCCCCGACGGGTCCAGGACGGCGCCCCGGGACTCTTCCTTTCGCCGTGGATACGATCATGCCGCGCTGTGCAGGGGCCGGAGTAGTTAGGAGGTTTGAACATCTTGCTTGTCTTTTGGCTTGCCTGCGACGTTGCGAGAAGGTTTGCATATCGACATATGCGCCCCTTCTCGCGCCCTTCAGGTGAACCAAAAACCGGCGCAATCTGCACAAGTTATTTTTAATGGCCTCCTTGCTGCCAGATTTTGATTCCCGGCAAGGTGAAGGACAGTAAGGAAACTTGCTTCTACGCTTTCGCAAGCCTTTCTGGTATCCTCACAGTGGTAATGGGAAACAGAGCGCAAGGGGTGGAGCATGAAGTTCATTGACCCACGCATCGACTTCG
>JADGAQ010000163.1 GCA_015231925.1 Magnetococcales bacterium | reverse complement strand
CCTTCCCAGGCCCAAACTCAAGACAGTCCCGAACAAACTGAATCGCATCCAGAAAAGTCGATTTGCCACTGCCATTCGGTCCCACAAGAATATGAAGATCTTCCGTTAAAGATATTGAACACTCCTTGATGGATCGGAAATTCTTTATCGTGACTCGGCGTAGCATCGGTATCCCAGTCCTGGCACTGCAACGTCAACGGAAGAACCCTGAGGGGGCAGCAGAGCTCCCCCTCAGACTCCCCCAACCCTTTTTTATAGTTAAAAGATATTTTTGGAAAGTCAAAGGATTGTTTTGTAAGTCAACGGAAGAACCCTGAGGGGGCAGCAGAGCTCCCCCTCAGACTCCCCCAACCCTTTTTATTAATTAAAAGAAATCTTTTGAAAGTCAGAGGCTTTATTGAAAGTCAAAGGATCGGTAAAAAAAAGGCCGGGCTTTCGCCCGGCCTGAACATCAACACAACACCTCGTCACGCACCCTTCATGGCCCGCAACGCATCCCTCACCGCCTCCATACTCTTCTTCGCATCCCCAAACAACATCCGCGTGTTCTCCTTGTAGAACAACGGATTGTCCACACCCGAATACCCCGTCGCCATGCTCCGCTTCAATACCACCGAGGTCCGAGCCTTCCAACACTCCAATACCGGCATGCCGTAAATCGGGCTCGACGTGTCATCCTGCGCTCCCGGATTGACAATGTCATTCGCCCCAATCACCATCGAAACATCCGTGTTGGGAAAGTCCTCGTTAATCTCATCCATCTCCAACACAATGTCATACGGAACATTGGCTTCCGCCAACAACACATTCATATGCCCCGGCAAACGACCCGCAACCGGATGAATGGCAAACCGTACCTCAATGTGCTGCTCCCGCAACATCTTGGTGATCTCATACACCGGATGCTGCGCTTGCGCTACCGCCATACCATACCCCGGAATGATCACCACAGACGACGCCCCCGCCAACAACTCGGCAACCTCCTCCGCTGAATTGGCAATCACCTCCTTGGGACCCGTGTCCGCCGCCGGACCCGAACCCGCTTCCACACCAAAACCACCCGCAATCACACTGACGAAACTGCGCGCCATGGCCTTGCACATGATGTAACTCAGAATCGCGCCGGAACTACCCACCAACGCACCCGTCACAATCAACAGATCATTGGACAACATGAAACCCGTCGCCGCCGCCGCCCAACCGGAATAGCTGTTGAGCATCGACACCACCACCGGCATGTCCGCCCCACCAATCGCCATGACCAGATGCGCCCCCAGAACAAAGGAGATCAACGTCATGATCATCAACGGAACCATGCCCGCCGCATGGCTGCCAGCATGCAAAAATTGCTGACCCAACCAGACGGAAATCAAAATCATCACCAGATTCAACCAATGCCGCGCCGGCAAGGTCAACGGCTTGGAAGTGATAATGCCCTTCAACTTGCCAAAGGCAATGATGGACCCGGTAAAAGTCACCCCACCAATGAAGACACCCACAAAGATCTCCACCTCGTGAATGGTCTTTTCAGCCCCAACCAGATGCGAGTTGGGATCCAGATAACTGGCCACACCCACCAAAACCGCCGCCATACCCACGAAACTGTGCAACATGGCCACCAGTTCCGGCATCTCGGTCATCTCGACCCGAGTGGCCAACGTGGCGCCAATCGCCGCAGCAATGGCCATACACACGATCAGAATGTCGTAACGCGAAACCTCAGGGGTCAGCGCCGTGGCCGTGATGGCAATGAGAATGCCAATGATGCCGAACAGATTACCGCGCCGGGAAGTCTCCTGATTGCTCAAACCACCCAGGCTGAGAATGAACAGCACCGCAGCACACAAATAGCTGGCTGTAAGAATACCTTGGGACATGGTGGCTCCTCTTAGCGGTGGAACATGCGCAGCATCCGCTGGGTGACCAGGAAGCCGCCGGCAACGTTGATGGTGGCGATCAGTACACCGATCGCAGACAAGACACTAACCACCGTCGAAGAAGAGGAAACCAGCAACATGGCTCCAATGACGATGATGCCGCTGATGGCGTTGGTCACGCTCATCAACGGGGTGTGCAAGGCCGGTGTGACGTTCCACACCACCATGTAACCCACAAAGATGGCCAATACGAAGACGATGAAATGCGACAGGAAAGCAACCGGAGCCGTGGCCCCCACGGCAAACAAAGCCACCGCACACAATCCCATGACCATGGCCGTGGAACGATTGGCCGCCGCCTTGGCCTCGGCAATCTCCTCGGGAGTCGGCCCGGCATGCGCCTTGGCCGCCGCCGGCTTGGCCGGAGCCTGAGCCGCCACCTTGGGTCGCGGCGCGGGCCAGATGATGTCCCCCTGATGAATCACCGTGGTGCCACGAACCACGTCGTCATTCAAATCCAACTCGATCTGCCCGTCCTTCTTCTTGCACAAATCCGTCAGCAAATGGCGCAGATTGGTGGCGTAAAGCTGACTGGCCTGAGTCGGCAGACGGCTCGGAAGATCCGTATAGCCGATCAGCGTCACCCCGTGCTTGCGCACTACCTGACCCGGCTCCACGATGGGACAGTTGCCCCCGTTCTCGGCGGCGAGATCCACGATCACGCTGCCTTCCCGCATGGTCTTGACCATCTCCTCGGTGATCAGAACCGGCGCCTTCTTGCCGGGAATCAACGCCGTGGTGATGATGATGTCCACCTCTTTGGCCTGGGCCGCGAACAGCGCCATCTCCGCCGCGATGAAGGCAGGACTCATCTCCTTGGCATAACCACCCTCGCCGGTGCCGTCTTCCTCGTAATCCAGTTCGAGGAACTCGGCCCCCATGCTCTTGACCTGATCCTTCACCTCGGGACGAGTGTCGAAAGCCCGCACGATGGCCCCCATGCTCCGGGCCGCACCAATCGCCGCCAAACCGGCCACACCCGCTCCGATCACCATCACCTTGGCCGGCGGAACCTTGCCCGCAGCAGTGATCTGACCGGTAAAGAAACGCCCGAACTGACCCGCCGCTTCCACCACCGCCCGATAGCCGGCGATGTTGGCCATGGAACTCAACGCATCCAGCTTCTGCGCCCGGGAAATGCGCGGCACCGAATCCATGGCCAGAACATTGCCCTTGCGCTCCGCCAACCGCTTCAGCAGATCCCCGTTCTGCGCCGGCCAAATGAAGGAGATCAGCGTCTGCCCCTCCCGCAACAGCTCGGCTTCGTGTTTGCCCAGAACCGGATGCTCCATGGGAGCCCGCACCTTCAGAATGATGTCGGCCTGCTGCCAAATGGCCGCAGCATCGCCCAGAACCTCGGCACCACTGCCCAGGTAGACATCATCCGAGAAACGCGCCTCGGCCCCCGCGCCACTTTCGACGATCACCGAAAAACCCAATTTCTTGAGCTGGGTGATCGATTCGGGCGTGGCGGCAACCCTCCGTTCTCCTGGATAGACCTCTTTCGGAATTCCAATGATCATGTTGTTGTGATCCTCCCCAAGGTGTTGCAAATGAAACAGCAATTTTCGCTCAAACGGCCTTGTTCTGTCCATGCACCAGCCACACCGCGAAGCTGTCGATCGCTTCCCGGAGTTTTCGTGTTTCAGGATGGCGTTGCAACGCTTCCTGATCGACATCGATATTGAAATCGGCGGAAATTTCCGCCACCAGATCCCGAAAGCACTGTTCGCGCGTTTTTTGGGTTTTATAAAGAATTTCGTCTATACCGCAAGTCATTGACTGAATCTCCCTGGCCAAGGCGAAGCATCTGTCAGTTGGGGACGGGTGGCGGCGAGCCGGTTTTGCCACTCTTCGGGAGTCGCGCACGGGGGCAGACAGGTGCTGCCCAGACAGAGGTTCGCTCCCGGCGGGGTGGAGGGCGACGGCGGACGCACCACAGCATCCGGCAGATAGCATCCCCCGAGAGGGGTCAAAAAGGCAAGGGCTTGGGAGGTGTTGAGCGTGACTTCGGCCACGCCGCGATTGGCGATGTCGTTGGCCAGCAGGAGTTGCCCGTGGCCGCCCTGGCTTTGGGCCAGGAAGGGGTGGAAGGTCTCCAGGGCGCGTTGCGCCGCCTGGCGGTAAAGCGGTTTGCCCGTGGCGGCGGTCAGACGCAGCAGAACCGTGGCCGCCAGACCGTTGCCCGAAGGGGTGGAGGCGTCGAAGTGGACCTTGGCGCGCAACGGGCTGTCGTGGGCGTTGCAGGAGAGGAAAAAGCCCCCGTTCTGCCGGTCTTCGAAACGCTCCAGCATCTCATGGGCCGCCTCTTCCGCAAAAGAGAGCCAGGAGGGGTCGGGAGCCCGCAGCGCCGCTTCGAGATACAGCTCGATCAGCGCGGCATAGTCGTCCAGAAAGGCGTGGGTGTGGGCCTGACCCCGCCCGGAAACCGCCAGCCACTGCTTATCCCGGCGCATCAGACGCCGCAACTGGTGAATCTGCTCCACCACCGTGGCCATCAGCTCCGCATCCCGCTCCAGGGCGGCATGGCCCAGCAGCGCCGTCAGCATCAGGGCGTTCCAGCCGGTGAGCAGCTTGTCGTCCCGCCCAGGGGGCTTGCGCCGTTGCCGCGCCTCCAGAAGTTTCAGGCGCAGCCTCTCCAGCGTCTCCACGGCCTGCGGACCGAATCGCTCCCTTACCTGATCCTCCTTCAGCTGAATCCGGGGCAGCGACTTGCCCTCCACCACGCCTTCCGCTTCGATGCCCCAGAAGGCGCAGGCCAGTTCACACTCGTCGGCGGTGAAAAGACCCCGCAACTCCTCCGGGTTCCACAGATAGTACCAGCCTTCGATCCCCTCCGAGTCGGCGTCCAGGGAACCGGCGAAACCGCCGTCTTCCAGGCGCATGGTCTCCAGGGTCCAGGCGACGATGCCGCGCCGGGCCCGGCTCCGCTGCGCGTCCCCCCCCAGCAGGGTGTCGGCTTCCACCAGAAGCCGCAGCATCAGCGCGTTGTCGTAGAGCATCTTCTCGAAGTGGGGCACATGCCAGAACTCGTCGGTGCTGTAACGCGCGAAACCACCGCCGATCTGGTCGTGAATGCCGCCGCGACACATGGCGTCCAGGGTCAGCGCCACCGCCTCGGCATATTCCGTCTCGCCGTCCCGGAACGCCAGACGCAGCAGCAGACGCTGATCGGTGGTGTGCGGAAACTTCGGCGCACCGCCGAAACCGCCGTGGGTCTCGTCGAAACTCTCCAGAAGGCGTTCCACGTAGACGCCCGGATCGGTGACGCCCCCTTTGACCCGGGTGGTCTTCTGGTGCTGGCGCAGGAAGGTCATCAGATCCTGCCCCTGGCTGGCCGCCTGCTGGGGCTGCTGCTGATAGAAGCGGCTCACCCCCACCAGCACCTGGGTGAAGGAGGGCAGGCCGTGTCGCGGCGTGGGCGGGAAATAGGTGCCCGAAAAGAAGGGCTCCAGGGTGGGGGTCAAAAACATCGATAGCGGCCACCCGCCCGGTTGCCGGGTGATCAGATAGTGGGCCTGCTGATAGATGGTGTCCAGATCGGGCCGCTCCTCCCGATCCACCTTGATGGCCACGAAATCCCGGTTGAGCAGGGCGGCGATCATGGGATCCTCGAAGGATTCGTGGGCCATGACATGGCACCAGTGGCAGGAGCTGTAGCCGATGGAGAGGAAAATGGGCCGGTTGCTGCTCCGGGCCAGTTGCAGCGAGGCATCGTTCCATGGCCGCCAATGCACCGGATGGTGGGCGTGCTGGCGAAGATAGGGACTGGTGGCGTCACCGAGCAGGTTCATAAAACGTATCCCGGACCGAGTCGAGATGGGAAATGGGACCATATTAACAGGGAATGACGGTAAATGCCCCGGAAAAAGCCGTGGCGCGATGCGGGGAACCGTAGCGATCCTGCGACGGGTCCGCCGGGGGGGAGAGGCTTTGGCGGGGGAAGGCCCATGGAATCGGGCTTGGCGGCAGCGGCAAGGAGAGGATCGTGACCAGCGTTGCGGGAATGCGGTCCAGGGGAAAGCGGCGTGGGCCCGGTGACGCAGGCGGCGGGGGAGAAGCCCCCCCGCCGCGCAGGATGCCGGTTTACTCGGTGACGGCCCGGGTCTTGTCGGTATTCTTGTCCCAATAGATGGTGATCTTGGAGACGGAACACAGATCGATTCCGCGCCAGTAGACCGATTCGTTGTAGTCCATGTAGCTGACCTTGAGATCCCACTTGCAGGGAGTGGCGTCGCGGTCGAAATGGATATCCACCGTGTCGCCGTCATCCAGGGTATCGCGCCCGAGGACATCGTCGCCCCAATCTTCCTCATTGGTGGGGGAGACGAAGACCTTGTCGAGAACGTATCCCGTCTTGTTGCTCAGGCTGAAATCCTGATGAGCCCCCGCCCAAGCGGAACCCGAGATGCCCAATGCCAACCCCGCAGCCAGGATGGAAAGTCGCAGTGACATGCTAAACTCCTGTTTCTATATATTGAAAGGAAAAAGCCAAAGCGCGATTTTCCTCTTTTTTTCGGTCTGGTGCAAGAAGATCGTATGGATTATATCGATACGGGCATCGCATGGCGAAATTGACTTTTTCCCGATGAGACGATATGCTCCGAATTGCGAATAATAATAACCTTGTCCTGGACCTAGTGGAGGTTTGTTGTCATGTCGAATCCTGGTATCTGTCGCTTGCTGGCTGCTGCATCGGTTTTGTCATTTTCCATGATGCTTTCCGCTCCGCTTCAGGCTTCGCCGGAAGCCGCCGCCCCGGCCGCCGCCCCGGCTGCTGCTCCTGCCGCTGCCCCCGCCGCCGCCCCCGCTGCTGCTCCTGCCGCTGCCCCCGCCGCCGCTCCTGCCGCTCCCGCCGCCGTGACGGCTCCGGTCGTGGTGGGCAGTTACGATGTGTCGGGTGTTAACGCCGTGGACAAGTCCGCCTTCCAGGGCGTGGCTATGGTCACCAAAAAAGGCGAGGCCTTCCAGGTCGTCTACCAGGACAGCGATGGCAAATACACCGGCGTGGCCATCTTGTCCGGCAACACGCTGGGTATCGCCTACTCCGTGGAAAACAAGGGCAGCCTCACCATGCTGGAGCCGGACGGCCCCAACGGGTGGAAAGGCAAAACCATCGAATCGGGCGACTCCTTCCTGAATAGCGAGGTCTGGAAGCGTCGCTGACGCCCGGACCATTGCCTGCAGGTGGAAAGGGGTTCGGGGGAATTATCCCCCCCGAACCCCTGAACGGATGCAAGAAAAGAGCAATAACAAAGTCAAAGGATAGAAGATTTTCTTTTTTTGATACTGAAAAGATTACATATTGAAAGTCAAAGGCGCTCTGTCCAGCCGCGCAGTTCCCGCCGCACCAGATCAACCAGCGCACTCAGCCACACCGGATCATCATTCGGGCAGGGCAGCAGGCGAAACGACTCGCCCCCGGCGTGCAGAAAGGTCTCCCGCCCCCGCTCCCCGATCTCCTCCAGCGTCTCCAGGCAGTCGCACACAAAACCCGGACAACTCAATACCACCCGTTTGATCCCCTGTGCGGGCAACATCTTCAGGGTTTCGTCCGTCGCCGGGGTCAACCAGGGTTCGCGACCGAATCGCGATTGAAAACAGAGCCGCCAGCGTTCCTCGGAGAGCTTCAGTCCCGCAGCCACCGCCCGCACCGTGGCGCGGCAATCCTCCTCATAAGGGTCTCCCTCCCGAATATGGCGCAGCGGCAGGCCATGGCAGGAAAAGATCAGATGCTCGTCCGGCTCCAGGGGGCGTTGTCGCAACGGGGCCTGCAACGCCTCGATGTAACCGGAATCGATGGCGAAGCCGTTGACCACCCGCAGGGAGGGGATGAGACGTTTGCCGGCATAGTAACGGCAAAGGGCATCGACGATGGAGGCGTTGGTGGCGGCGGCGTAGTGGGGGAAGAGGGGCAGCACCAGCAGACGGCGCAAGTCTCCCAGGGCGTCGAGGGTCTCGGGCAGGGAAGGATTGCCGTAGCGCATGGCCAATTCCACGCGGACCGTCTCCCCCAGGGCCTCTTGCAGGGCGGCCTGCTGCCGTTTGGCGTAAACCAGCAGCGGGGAACCCTCCCTCTGCCAGATTTTGGCGTAGAGGGGAGCCACCTTGGGTGGCCGGGTGCGCAGCACGATGGCCTGCAAAATGGGCAGCCATTGCCATCGCGGCAGGTCCACCACCCTGGGATCGGAGAGGAATTCCGCCAGATAGCGCCGCACCGCCGCCACGGTGGGTGCGTCGGGAGTGCCGAGATTCACCAGAAGAACGCCTGAAGAGGTGGTCAACGCCGCATCCTTTGGGTATAAGTGGGATGTGCAACCGCATCCTCTTTTTTACCTTACCCGGTTCCTGGAAAGCCATGCTCTGCACCACGCCCCGACTTTTTATCGCCGCGCCCCGCAAAAGTTCCGGCAAGACCCTGGTATCCGTGGGGCTTTCCGCCGCCTTCCGCCGCCGGGGTCTGGCGGTGCAGCCCTTCAAGAAGGGCCTCGACTTCATCGATCCCCAATGGCTGGGTCAGGCGGCGGGACGGGCCTGTCGCAACCTCGATCCCTTCGTCATGGGCCGGGAGGAGACGGTACGGCGTCTGGTGCGCTTCGGCGGGGATGCCGACCTTTGCCTGATGGAGGGCAACATGGGCTTTTTCGACGGGCCCACGGCGGACGGCAGCGATTGCGGCGCGGCCATGGCGGCCTGGTTGGGCTCGCCGACGCTGCTGGTGGTGGATTGTTCCGGCATGGCGCGCAGTCTGGCGGCGCTGGTCAAGGGGTTCATGGTCTTTCCGGGGGGGGAGTCGATTCAGGGGGTGATTCTCAACCGGATCACCTCGGCGCGACAGGAGGGCAAGATCCGCCAGGCCATCGACGACTACTGCGGCTTGCCGATTCTGGGTATTCTGCCCCGGGATGCAGCGGTCTCCATCGAGGAGCGTCATTTGGGGCTGGTGACGGCGCGGGAGGGGGATGCCGCCTCCCCGGTCGAGGCCATGGGCCGGTTGCTGGAGAACCATGCCGATCTGGACGGCATCCTCAATCTGGCCCGCAAGGCCACGCCGCTGCAGGCCGAATGGGTCGAGCCGGTGGCGGCGGCTCCGAAGGTGCGGGTGGCGCTGGGTCTGGACGAGGCCTTCCACTTCTATTATCCGGACAATCTGGAAGCGCTGCGGGCGGCGGGGGTGGAGTTGCTGCCTTTCCGCATGTTGGACGGGGTTTTGCCGGAGGCCGACGGACTGATGCTGGGCGGGGGTTTCCCCGAGGTTTTCATGGAGCAACTGTCCGGACAACGGGAGATGTTTGCCGAAATCCGTCGCCGGGTGGGGCAGGGCTGGCCGGTTTATGCCGAGTGCGGGGGGCTGATGGCCCTGGGGGAGCGTTTGCGCTGGGGCAAGCGGGAGGAGGCGATGGCGGGTGTTCTGCCCTTGTCGGTGGCCATGCATCCGCGACCGCAGGGGTACGGTTACATGATTCTGGAGTCCACGGGCCGCACCGGCTGGCCCGGAGCGCCGGTACGCTGTCACGAATTCCACCACTCCCAGGTGATCGAGCTGCGGGAGGAGGGGGTGGAATATGCCTACCGCCTGAAGAAGGGCACCGGTTTGGGGCAGGGGCGCGACGGATTGCTGTATCGCAAGGTGTTGGCCTCTTACGCCCATATTCACGCGGCGGGTGCGCCGGGTTGGGCGGAGTGGCTGGCGGGGTGGTTCGCGTGAAAGGGTTGTTCGCAGCCAAGCGGGGATCTGTTGTAAATCTTTTGACTTTCAATATGTTATCTTTTAAGTATCAAAAAAAGAAAATGTTCT
>JADGAQ010000162.1 GCA_015231925.1 Magnetococcales bacterium | reverse complement strand
CTGCAAGGCCTGCGCCGAAGCCTGCAAGGCCTGCTCCGTCGAATGCCGCAAGGTGGCCGCCTGAGTCCACGCGCCCCATCCCCCGCCTCGGCGGCGGGGGGGCGTCCTCATGGCCTGAAAAAAGGGACCGGGAAAGAGCTTCCGGTCCCTTTTTTCGTGGGAGATGGTCGCGTCCGTTCGGCAGGGCACCTCCAGTCAAGGGCTCCCTGGGTCGGAAGTCGGCCCCGTTCCCCCCGAGCTACGCGCGATTTTTCAGCGTCACCAATCGCTTCCAAAGGTTCAGCGACACAATGTGCCAATAGAGGGCGGCCAGCCATTCGGCGATGCCACGCCGCGTCCAATAGTTGCGAGGACTGGGAGGCGGCAGTTCCTCGACCGGCTCGTGGTCCCGATCAGCCGTGAAGACACGCAGACCAGGAAGACTGGATGATGGCGTTTTCGCTCTGGAGTAGTCGATGCCGATGTAAAGGTTGAAGGACGTCATGGTAACGACCTCCCCTTGTCGGCAGGATGGCCGTTCATCTCAGGTCACCAAGAAATTCCGAAGCGGGATCGACGCCAGTGATCAACAGATGGTCACGCGCCCTGGTGCAGGCCACATACAGCAAGTGTCGTTCGGTGTTGTAGACCTCTTCCAGGTCTGAGTCGTCGGTGACGGTTTCAATGCGTTCCTGCTGTGGGATGATCTCGTCATCACAGGCCATGACCACGACAGCGCGAAACTCCAAACCTTTGGCCATGTGCATGGAGGCGACCGAAACATGCCCGGTCTCGGTTTCCATGTTGTCACCCAGCTCCACGACATCGCAACCACACCGTCCGACTGCGGTTTTTGCCCGGTCCAATTGGGGAACGTCCCTGACGAAGACAGCCATTTCGTGGGGGAGCAAACCGTGCTTCAGCAGATTGCCCACCCAGGAAGCAACAACCAATGACTCCTGCTCCGCATCTCGTAACACCTCGATGGTGGGGACGGGTCCGTTGAAGACGGATACGGTACCTGCCCGATTTTCCACATTGCCGTCTACGTCGCTCAATGACGACTGAAGAAGACGATCCGCAATATGGCGAATCTGATGGGAGGTGCGGTAGTTGACACGCAGCGTTTGGGAGCGTCCACGCACGTCAACCCCCAGGGCTTTCCACGAGAAAGGCTGTTGAAAGATACGCTGCCCCAGGTCTCCGGCAAAGAATAGTCCATTGGCGCGGGTGCCGCCCAATGCTGCGAGAAGCCGCATTTCGGCCACACCCATGTCTTGCGCTTCGTCGATGACGGTAAAGTCGAATAAAGGTTCTTTCCTGTTGGAGATCAGGTCCGTCACACGGGCGAACACCTCCGGCCAGGTCACCAAGTGGCGTTGTTTCAGTTCGTCCTGGACCTGGCCAAACATCGACCACAGGATCTCCCGTTGCCTGCCTCCGATGCGGGTTTTCCGCCCCAGGCGGGGCACGTCTCGATACCCCTCCCAGTTTGACACTCTCCAGGCATCGACCACGTCCGTCCACTCGCCCAACAAAAATTGTGGGGTGAACTTGTGGGGGCCATGCCGGGTCGCCGCATCCGCCAGCAGATGCGCCAGAAGGTCACGGGAGACGATGTCCGGTTCGCCGAAGGCTTTGGTGTACAGGTTATGGGCCGTTTCGGTGATGGAACGAACCACGATCCGGCTGCCCACATCGGCTTCGTTGCCCACCAGTATTTGGAGTTTTTGGCTCAGAACACGAGCGAGCGGTTCCGAGAAGGTGGTCAGCAGCACCCGACTTTGCGGATGCTTGCGCGCCAGATGGACGGCACGGTGGAGAGCCACGATGGTCTTGCCGGTCCCTGCCGATCCGGCGACACGAGACGGACCGGGATCGTTGCGTTCCACCATCTGGCGTTGTGACGGATGGAGAAAGACCGCCCACTTGTCCCAGGGGTAGTCGAGGGCGCGTTGCAATTCATCCCCATTGGCCAACACCCGAAAACGACGTTGGGCATCCGGATGGTCAAACGGATCGCCCTCCACAACGGGAGCGGGGATGGGTTTCGGGGTCTTGCCGTAGGCCAGTTCCAACAGCAGTTCGGCGGCTTCCTGGGGCAGGTGGTCCGCCAGTTCCAAAAAGTTGTCCTCGTCGGCCTGTCTGATATCCTCGATCCATTCCAGGGGGACGCCGAAGGAGAGCAATTCGTTTTTGGCCAGATTGCCAAACAGCTTCGGTTTGACGGGTGGGTCAACACCTTCCAACCGGGGCTTGTGGACGGAGAATTCCTCGACCCGTTCCTGTACTTCCACCAGTTGGGCGGCTCCGGTGACGGGGTGGCGTTCAATCTTGCGCCTTTCGGCCCAGCGGTAGGCCGCATCGTGGTGGGCGACGTAGACCAGCATCAGACTGGATTCGGTACGATGAACGATCATGCGCAGGTCATCGGTGACGCGCACTGACCAAAACCGGGGATCTTTGGCCCGGTCCAACTTGTGGAGACTCAGGCCCGGCGTGGCCGGGTTGAGTTGCAGGTCGAAGGCGGTGGTCTTGACGGCCTTCTGTTCCGGGGCTGTCAGCCGGGCGAGACTGTCGGTGAAGGTGTCGGCGATGCGGAAGTCCATCACGTCACCCCGAAGACCTTCATGACCTCGTCTCCGAGGTGGTTGATGACCTTGACGGCGATGCGTCCGGACTTGGGCTTGGCGAAGGGGCGGGAGGCGTCCCGGTTGAGGGAGGCCCAGGCTTCGGCATCGACTTCCGCCTTGAGGGTGGTCTTGAGGGCCTTGTAGGGATCGTTGGCCCCCAGGAAATAGGCGTGGCGGACGAAAAAGCTCTCTTCGTTGTAGTCGGTGTCGATGAACCAGCAGGCGATGCCCTCGGGGCCGCTGGCGTGGACCTCTCCGGTCTGGGGATGGAAGACATCCACCCCGTAAATTTTAACCTGAATCTGGCCCGCTGCGGCCTCGCTGATGCGAATGTCCGGTTCGCCGAAGATGACGAAGAGGTTGCCCTTGCCGGTGTTTTTGAGATTGTCGGCCATGTGCAGATCGGCGTTCATCCGGGCTCGGAGGATGGTGATGCGGCCCAGGCGGTTCAGGTCGGCGCAGCGGGCGTCGTAGCTGAAGGCGCAGGCGATGAGCAGGTCGAAACCGGCATCCCCCACTTCACGGGCGGCGGCGATGAGGTTTTCCCGGGAGACGGTGCCGAATTCAGGGCCGATGAAAATACCCGCCCGTTTTTCCTTCTCCCCTTCCATGAACCGGCCTTCGGCGCAGATGGTGTGGCCCGGCCAGCCGGTGAGGCTGGTGAAGGTGATCTTGTTCTCCTTGTGGGCCTGCTGGACTCCGGCGGTTCGGAGGTTTTCCAGAATGATGGCGGCAAAGTCGTATTCGGCATGACGGGCGGTAGGATCGACCAGATTGTCGTCCTGATCCACGGTCAGCACCCGGTGGGGGGAGAGGGTTTCCACGGTGAAGGGACCGGCCACCCGCACCTTGGAGCGGTCTTCGTAGGGCTTGTCGTAGAGATATTCAAATTCGGCCCGGGCGGCGATGGCGGCGTCGATCTCCTTTTGCCGGGCGATGCGCTGTTGCCACCACGCCGCGTGGGTCTTCCTGACGGCTTCCGGCCACTTGGGGTCGGCCTCGCGGGGGATTTCCCACTCCTCCCAGCTTTTGTTCAAAGCGGTGTTCAACGAGTGGCGCAGGGGTTCCAGCTTGGCCTGATGCCGTTCCCAGATCACGTCGATCTCGGCATTTTTAGCAATAGATTCGGCTGTGATGTGGGGAACCCGTTCGTAAACGAAGCCGTGGCGGATGTTGCCGTGGGTACAGGTCTGGGACGGGGTGGACTGGCTAACCTCAGCCTCTTTCCTCTGCCCTTCCGAAGAGTCGACCAGCAGGTAATAGGGATAGCGCGCCCCCATGATCCTGGCCCGCGCCAAGGCCAGGGCCACCCGCGAGGTGTCGATGGTGATCCAACGCCGACCCCATTGTTCCGCCACATAGGCCGTGGTCCCGGAGCCGCAGGTGGGATCCAACACCAAGTCGCCGGGATCGGTAGTCATAAGGAGGCAGCGTTCAATTGGTTTTTCATCGGTTTGAACTACATATCGCGCATCGTCTTCACCCCTGGTATCATTCCAAACATTCGTGAGCGGTATGTAGGGAAAATCGTCAAAATATCTTTTATAAATACGCAATCCTGATTGACGCAATAATCTTCCAACATTCCAGAGTTTGCGTGTACCATTAACCCCCTGTTTCCAATGGCGATTAGGTTTGCAGGAAAGAGTTATAGAGCCGCGACTTGATGGAAACACAATATCTGGATCATCTCCGTCTTTAGAACAAATATCACCTGTTGTAAAAATCCTTGCATTGCTTGGGATGTCGAACGTATTGCCGTTTCTAAACTTTGAAATCGGAAGCAAATCCCCGTTCTCTGTTTCGACACGTTTATATTCTTTAGCTCCAGCTTCTCCAGGAACCTGTCGAGAATATAGTTTCCTAACCTTTGTAAATTCCTTGTTGCGAGCAAACCACAATATAGTATCAAAAATAGACGCTATAGTGCCAGTTGTTGATCCTGTGGTCTTTGTGAACACTATGTTCGCAACAAAATTCTCATTCCCAAACACCTCATCCATTAACGCCCTGACTAGGTGGACATTCTCATCCCCAATTTGGACAAAGATTGAGCCAGAATCGGTCAACAAGTCACGGGCCACAGTCAGCCGGTCCCGCAAGTAGGTCAAATAAGAGTGAATGCCATCCCTCCAGGTATCGCGAAAGGCTTTGACCTGCTCCGGCTCGCGGGTGATGTGCTCCCGTTTGTCAATCTTGACATCCCGGCTGGTGGTGGACCACTGAAAGTTGGAGTTAAACTTGATGCCATAAGGCGGATCGAGATAGATGCACTGCACCTTGCCCCGCAATCCCTCCCGCTCGGCCAGGGAGGCCATTACTTGCAGGGAATCCCCCAAAATCATGCGGTTGGACCAGTGGCCGTCGTGCTGATAAAAATCGGTCAGCTCGGCCCCCTCCGGCAGGCCGTTGAAGTCGGAGAAGAGATCGGGCTGATACCCCACCTCCTCCTTCCCCCGCCGGGCACTCTCCCGTTGCAGGTCGTCGATCAACACCTTGGGATGCACCTTCTCCTGGATATACAGGGGAGGCGCATGCACCACCAGATCGGACCAATCCTGCTCGTCCTTGCCGCGCCACACCAACTGAGGGTCCAGATCCCGGTTGCGCCGCTCGTAAGCCACCCGGATGGGACGCTTCTCCTCCGGCTCCATCACCGACTGAAACTCAGCCGTGGGAATGTTTTTGCGGCTGGCCTCGTCATGGGTGAGGGTGGTCACCTGCTTTTTGGGTTCACGGGCCATCAGTCGGTCTCCGTCCGAAACGGATTAATGATCGTCATCGTCCCGGCAATCACTTGACCGTGCTGCATGTCCTCGCTGTAGAGGATGTTACAACCCGCTGCCAAAGCCGCTGCCGCAATCAAACTGTCCCAATAGCTTGCATCCTGTTCCTCGCGCAATCGGGAGGCCAGGATAAACAGGTTGTCATGATCCACAACGACATCACAATCCAGGTATAATTGACGAATCACGTCCCGCAGTTCCTCTTCATCGTACCCCGCCTTTTTTCGCAGATTGTACACCAGTTCACGGATGACCTGCCCGTTGATGACCGGTCGCGACAAGGTGTTCAACAACCGGTTGGCAAGGCGACCTTTACCGGGCTCCCCATCGCTCATGGCATAGAAATAAATGTTCGTGTCAACGAAGACCGTTGCGGTCATAGAGTTCGTCCCGGCTCAGGGGTTGCGCGTTGCCATGTTTCCTGATAACCCGTGATCGCAGGTTGGCCAAAGGTCCTGTGAAAGAAACCTCCGTGTCTTCTGCTGCTTGGATTTCCTCATCCTCCCCCCAGTCCGCGATACGCCGCTGCCGAATCAACTCCTCGGTCTCCTCAAGCGTCCGGGGACCCCATGCCCCACAGGTTTTTTGCAGGATTTCTTCGACTTCCTCCTCACTCGGGGGCTTCCTGTAAAGGACTGGCGGATTGCTCCCCGAAATCGCCGTGGAACCCTGGGTAACCCGGCTGGGCGCGGCTTCGGCCTCCCTGGCCGGAGGACGGTTCATCTTCATACGCAAATAGCCGATGAAATCCAGCACCTCCGCCGCCACAGCGTCCGGCAGCGTGCGCGCCTGTTCATAAATCTGCTCGGCAATGGTCATGGAACCTCTCCTGTCGGATGTCCAACCAACGTCTCGATCAGTGTATCAAATTCCGCCTGAATCTCGAACACCGCCGTAAACTCGGCAAAGGCCCACCGTCCAAACTGGCCCAGATTGTTCACCCCCGGCACCCAGTAGGAGTGCATGGTGTTGGCCTTCTCCTTGGCATCCTCCCCCCGAAAGCCCTTGATCTCCACCACCAGATGCAACGGTTCGTCCCGTCCATCGTCCACTTGAACGATGAAATCCGGCAGATACCTCCTGGGAGTGGACCCCATGAGATAGGGCACCTCGAACCCCAGATTCTGGTTTTTGACATAGGCCCGCACCTTGGGATGGGCCTCGGCCACCCGGCAAAACTCGGCCTCCCAATCACTGTCGCACACCACCCAGTTGACGTGACAGTGGCGGGGATCGGTTTTCCACCGGGTCTCTTTGGAAGTGGTGAAATTGACGAAACGGGTGGAACCGGTAGGGTTATAGGGATCCAGGATCGCCTTGACCGGTTGTTCTCCGGACAGAGAGGCGGTGATCGCGGATTTGATCTTTTCGCAGGCCAGGTCGGCCAACTCCTGGTAGATCAACTGACCGGGATAGGTGCCGCCACTGCACTTCAAATATCCGCCTTCCAACCATTGCCGGACGATACGCTTGAGTTGGCCGAACAGGTGCAGCTTGGCCTCCTCGCCGGGATCACGATATTTGGTGTAAAGCAGATGCTTGGCCAAATGGAACAACACCGTGGATTGTCGCATCTCTTGCAGGTGCTCCAAGTTCAGGATCACCTCTTCCCCGACGATGCCCTGCATGTTCACCAGGGATGGTCCCACCAAGCGTGGCGTCAACTCCAGGACCGAATCCGGGGTGAAGGTGACCGACAGTTGCTCATTCGGCAACTCCACCCGATACCCTTCCACCCGTGGAAAGACGATCTCCAACCCATCCCGCTCCGGTCTGACGGCATGGACCCGCACCGTCTCCCGTGGCGGGGTGGGTTTGACCACCGTCGGCTGGGCGGTAAAATCGAAGGGAATGCCCAGGACATCGGCATACTCCACATCGAACAAACCCTCGGCGTTGAGATCATAGGACTGTCGCCGCAGGGCACGGCCCACCACCTGTTCGCACAACAGTTGCGTGCCGAAGGCCCGGACTCCCAGCACATGGGTCACGGTATTGGCGTCCCACCCCTCGGTGAGCATGGAGACCGAGACCACGCAGCGGATTGACTCCCCCAGTCGTCCCACCTTGCCCACGGTGTTCATGACCTCCCGCAGCAACTCAGCATCGCTGATGGTTTCGGTAGCCTGTTGGTTCCCGGTACGTTCCACCATCTCCCGCCGGAAACGCTCGATTTCGTCGGAGGCCATGGCGCGAAAATCCCCATCCAGGGCATCACCGGATTCCAGTTGCTCACTGTCGATCAACAGCGTTTTGGGGATGGGCAGGCGGTTGCCATGCTCATCGTAGTTGCGGAACAGCTCCAAACGTCCGGCATGGAAGGTGGAGTCGTCGTCATCCTCCGTTCCCCCCAGGCGATGAAAACCGGAGATGAAATCGTAGACCAACTTGGAGGTCGCCGTGTTGTTGCAGACCACGATGAAGACGGGAGGCAAGGTGATCCTGGCACCCTGCCAAAGCTCAAAGGTCTTCTGGTAGTGGCCGTACAGGGCTTCCAAAGCGGTTTGGAGTTCCGTCGGCAGACTCAAGGGATCAAGGGTTTTGCCCGAGGTGCCCCGGCCCTTCCTTGGCATCTTTTTGCTGATATGATCCCAAAGATTGCGGTAGAGGGGAGTGTCACCTCCGGGCACGTTATCGGCCACCGGTACACGGGGAAGCTTGACGATGCCGCATTCGATGGCATCCATGAGCGAGAAATCGCTGACCGTCCAGGGGAACAAGGTTCCTTCGGCATAACCCGATCCCCGCAGGAAAAACGGCGTCGCCGATAGATCGTAGACCACCGGAACCCCGGTCTGCCGCTTGACCGCCTCGATCCCGGAAATCCACATCCGGGCGGCTTCGTTGTTTTTCTTGGCCTCATTCAAATCATCGCCGGTCAGCTTCTCCGGCTCATCCGGCTTGGCCTTGGCGCGGTAGCAATGGTGGGCCTCGTCATTCAGTACCAGGATGTTCTTCATGCCCATCAGTTCCGGCATGACCCGCTGCATCATCTGACCTTCGGTCTCGATGGTGTTCAGATCCGAACCATGTCCCTTGAGCAGGGCTTTGCCCACCGGGGTGATCTCCAGGCGGTCCCGTAACTTGAAGGCATGGTAATTGGTGATGACAATCTTGGCCCGTTCCACCTCTGCCAGCAGGTCGCCGGGCGCGATCTCCCGGCTTTTGTAATAGCTGTCGGGATCGTTGGGCTGCAACACCCGCAGCCGATCCCGAATGGTAATGCCGGGAGTGACCACCAGGAATCCACGCGTAAACCGTTTGTCCTTGGGATGGCGCACCGCGTTGACCGTCTGCCACGCGATCAGCATGGCCATGACCGTAGTCTTTCCGGCACCGGTGGCCAGCTTCAGGGCGATACGAAACACCTCGGGATTGGCCTGATCGTTGGCCCGGGTCAGATGGTCCCAGGCCCAACCTTTCCTGGGAGCCACCTCGGTCAACCAAATCGCGGTCTCCACCGCTTCGATCTGACAAAAGAAAGGGCGGATGCCGAAAAACGCATGGTGCCGCCAATGCTGAAGCAGGCGGGCCGTCTCCGGCGTCACCTGCCACTTGTCCGGGGGCAGATGACGCCATTTGTCAACCTCACCACGGATCTTGTTGATGATCGGTGTTGGGTCGTACTCCTGTTCGGCGGTGGACAGGTCGTCGAAAGTGAAAGACGGCTGAACCGAAAGATTCCGCCGTCTGTTGGGTTTCGGCACCGGCGTCACGTAGGACGATGGACGCCGTTTCCCTTCGACCTTGCCCGTGGGTTGCCGGTCTTCATCCAAGTCCCAGTGACGGGATGGGGGAGCATAGGGAGAGTTCAGGATCGGGTGTTCAAAAAATTCATGCGACATGGGGTGCGCCCTTGATATCCCGCTGTCTGCCTGCTGAATGAACGTAGCCCCGAAATCCAAGGCCAATCAGTCACGTATCATAAGGTCGGCTGGCATCAAGTTCACCAGACCGTCATAGGTTGAAACGGTCAGTCAATAGTCCGTTGCACAGCGTGCCATACGTTTCTTTCGCCATGACGGGGATGGCGGTGTGCGACCGCATCCCGGCTTTTCAATAAGGTAATAAAGACCCATCAATCGTCAGTCGCGCATTAAGAACTGAGTTGCCGACAATATATGATTTTATTATTCTTTTCAAGTGTTCGCGTTTGTCCCCAGACGCCGCGTGGTAAGGTGCGATCACAGCGCGCCGGAAGGCTCACCAAGTCGTTACGCCCTGGGTGTTGAGGAATGGCATCGGTCACCGAGCCCCTGAAGATCGAGGCCTACATCCCCCATGGCACCCCCGCCGCCCCGGCTCCCGCCGCCGCTCCCGCCGCCCAGGCTTCGGCGCAGGCCTTGCAGGCCATGTGCAGGGCTTC
>JADGAQ010000161.1 GCA_015231925.1 Magnetococcales bacterium | reverse complement strand
TGATGGTCCCCAGACCCCTGCAATAATGCAAAAATGAAACAGAAACGGAATGAGGGGGTTGCGCTCGCCCCGGTCGTCGAGGCGACGCGCGCCATGTCCTGAGGCACACGAGGGGGATCGCGACGAAATTTGGGAATAAGCCGGGATGAATCGGTCGCCTAGCGCAGCTTGGAATTGAGAGGAAGAACGGTCTTTAGCTTCAGTCTCAATTCATCGGTTAATTGGCGTACTTCATCCATGGAGGAAACCACACGGGGCGTGATCAGCACGAGTAATTCCGTGCGCTCATTTGATTGGTCCGAGCCACCGAATAAAGAACCCAGGATTGGCAGCTTATTCAATAAGGGGATACCGGAATCAACCTGGTTGGACTTATCCTTGATGAGTCCTCCCAGGGCAATGGTTTCCCCGCTTTGAACCGCAACGGTACTGGACAGTTTTCGTTGCTGAATAATGGGAGAGTCGATACCGGAAACATTCGAGGAGCTGACATCACTAACCTCCTGATCGATTTCCATAATCAACAGTCCGTTTGAGTTAACCCGCGGCCTGACCGTGAGGATGGTGCCAGTATCCCGGTATTCGACACCGCTAATGATGGTGGTATTGTTGGTCGCTGCGGGATCCCGCGCCGACATGGTGACCACGGGGACTTGATTGCCGACCTTCAGTTTGGCTTCATAATTATTAAGAACCATGATTTGGGGGGAGGAGATGACTTTCAAATCAGTAATAGATTCAAGGGCGTTCAGGATGGTGGTGATACCGACATTCCCTGTTGCCAGGAAGGAAAATCCGGGAAACCTGGAAGCAATATTATTGGAATTTGTTTCACTCAGTGTAAAGCTCGCATTTCCTCTCTTGAGGAACCATTGCAGCCCGTAGCTCAGATCCTTGGTCAGGGTGACTTCGGCAATAGTTGCTTCAATAAATACCTGCATGGGCATTATGTCCAATTTCTGTAGAGCCTTTTCGATCATGCGATATTTTTTTTCTGTTGCGTGAATCAGTAGAGCATTATTGGCTTCGCTGGCAATTATTTTAATATCTTCATTATTGGCTTCGCTGGCAATTATTTTAATATCATCAGCGATGCTTGCTGGTTTCACATCGGTAGCTGAAGGCGGTTTATGGTTGAGGGGAGATCTCACGGTCGCCGGTTTGGTGCCGGGTGCAAAGTTAACCGAGGAGCTACCGGATCGGGCATTGCTGAATACTTCTATTAATACATTGGCGATTTGCTCCGCACGGCCGTTTTGGACGTAATAAACAAACAGTTTGTGTTCATCGCTGCCCGTTTTGTCAAGTCGCTTGATCCAGGAGCCGATTTCCTTCACATATTCCGGTTGGGTGGAGATAGCCAGAACGCCATTCATCCGATCAATGGAAATCAATCGCACCATACCGGAGATAGGGCCGTCGCCTTCCAATTGGAAGATCTCTTTTAACTCTTCAATCAATACCTTGGCGTTGACGGATTCAACTTGGAAAAGACCGATCGACATTCCTTCCAACCAGTCCACGTCAAACAACTCGATCGTGTCCAACATGGCATCCAACTCTCTTTGCGTGCCAGCAATTATAATAATATTCTTGCCGGCATCAATACGCAAAATGCTGCCCTTTGGACTCATGGGTTCAAGAATTTTAAGCATCTCGGTGGGAGATACGAATTTTAAGGGCACAATCTGAATGCCAAGCCCAATTTTATTATTTCCTGTTCTATCAAGGGCCGGGGCCGAGTTGCCCAGGGTGGCATAGTTGGCAGGAAGGATTTTATAAAGGTCTGAATCATCGGACTTGACAATAATCGCACTAAGCAGACGTAACGCCTCCTCAAGGGCCACCAATAAGTCGTCCGCATCAACAGGATGGCTGGTCCGAATGGTCGTGGTGCCAACCACACGCGGATCAATGACGTAATTCGACTTTAATACTTCGGAAAAGACAGCGCGAACCACCTCACGAATGTCTGTGTCCACAAAGTTCAAAGTCACCTTTTCGCCAGGCAACTTTATGGCAGGTGGGGCTTTCAAGCCTTTTGGAGTAAGAAATTTCCCCGTTCCAGGGTAAAGACTCTCTTCGATGGGTTTTTGCTCACTAGGGGTTGCAGCTTGATCTTGGAAAATGGACGACTTATTGGTAGCAAAGCCTTCCCTTGGATTGTCTTTCCCGCTCTCCGGGTCCATCAAAACTGGCGAAGGGGGAGAAGCCGAATGAATTTGATGACCCTCTCTGCCGGCAGCCATAATGTCCGGAGATTTTTTGGCGCAACCGGACAAAAGCCCGATAAATAAAAGACTGGAAACTGCAAGGTGTTTAATGTGGGTACCTTTACATGAAAACACGATTTTACCCCTTGGGTACTGGTACAGTGAAGATCGGAAAAGCCGCATGTTTCTGACTAAGCTACCAACCCACGCCGTCCAGGAACTCCTCGGGAACGTTGGATGACGTTTTTAGCGCAAAGTGGATCGGCCGTCTGATGGGGGAATGGCACGCCAGCGTGCCCGCAATCAGCGCGGGGATAACTTTTGCAATACTGAGTTGCTGAACCGCGTCCGTCTTGGGATGGGCCCTTCTTACCATTCATACGGGGGACCGCGGAGGATTGTAGCGCCCCGAGGTGTTGACGTTGTCGAAGCGGGGAGAGGCCCCGAAGAAAGGCGCACCAAACCGTTCTTCCGCACCGTCTTCGGAAACGCTTCGATCCGCTGGAGAAGGCTGCAAAGGGCCTCATCCTCCCCATCCTTGAAATCTCCCCCCAACCCGCCATGGCGGTACCGCCGGCCCCTCATTCTTGAAAGCTCGAACCGGGCGGAATCGGTATGCCACCCTCGGTGAGGATGAGTCCCTCCCTTTGGCCCCTCCGCCGGAGCGAAGATGGAACACGATTTGGAGAGGGTGCGAGCCCTACGGCCTCCACCCGCCAAGGCCACGACACCCCCTTGCAGCACGGCCGCGAACCCGGTCAAAAGGAAATTCCCCCTCGGACATCCTTAGGGAGTAATCCTGGGGAATCCGATATCCCCTGGTTGGCGTGGCAGGCAAAGTATAATCGGTTGGGAATACGGGGGTTTGGGGGGGGATTATCGCCCCCGACGGGTCCAGGGCAGCGCCCTGGGAGGTCTCCTTTCGTGGTTGGCACGATCACGCCGCGCCGGTCAGCGGGCGGAAGGGTTGTGGAATTTATACAGAACGCTGTTCTCATCACCTTCTCCGCTGGCCTACTTACTCGTGGCAGGGGGATTTGTCCCCTTGAGCGGTGGGCCATTTTCAAGCGAAATCGTTTCGAGTTGCTCACCGTTTTTTAGAATGATCCGGGTCGGCAAAACCCCATCCAGGACCCACCCGTCCACCTTGTCATTTTCAGATATCCACTCGGGAGAAATACCTTGACTACGCCGGATTAAGGCGTGGCGGCCATTATCAAGAAGGAGTATTCCGATCACCTGCAAGGAGGGAGGGTCCAAAGCCCTGGTCGGGGCGGCCTGGGGAAGGGAGGCTTTATCATTTGGACCATACTTTTTGGCCAGGCGCATCCTGTCTTTAGAAAATAAGGGCCTTTCCAAGGTTTCTCGCAGGAGGTCCAGTGGAACAACAGTGGGGAGTCTTGCCAGCTGAACGGCCTCGACAACGCCATCATTGTTGTTAGTGGGTTTGGAAACGGGCAGCCCCTTAACCAAATCAACCTTCAAACTCAAGCCAATTTCCAAAATCAGACAAAGCAGCAGTAGGAGAATGATTAACCTGGTGTGAGAGTAGGTAATCATAATGACGGAGACCTTATAAAGGCATAGAGATCAATGGTGACATTTAATTTTGGTGAAACATTCTGATCCTTCCCTATAGTGTCATCCTGCTGTTGAATGTCGACCTGTTCGACCACAATCAGCTTTGGATACCTCTCCAATCCGTCAATTATATTACGCACAGAGGCAAGGTCGGTGATCATTTGTACCTTTACGCCAAGGCGTTGAAACCCGTTAACATCTTCGAGGCGGATGATTTGCAGGCTTTTTTGCGTGCTTTTGGTGGAAACAATCAATATTCTCAAAATATCCTGCAATTTTGCGGCGACAATCGAGGTTCGCTCCCCATCAAATATCTGTGAATTCTGCTGGCTCGAATCCAGTAACTTGGAGTAGAGAGTTTCCAGAATTTGTGTTTGGGCGTAAACCTGTTTATAATTGGTTAGCAGTGCTAGTTTATTATCGATCTGCGCTTGCTGATCCTTGTATTTATTCCAATATGGCACCACAAGAATGGACCAGGAAAATTTCACCACGACCAATAAAATCACGACGGCGAGAAGTCGGCTCAAAGTGGGAGTCATCTTCATCTTCTGGCCGTTCCTTTATGTTCAAGTTGGAAAGAAAATTTAAATCGCTCTCGTTCCAATTTGGGATCCCTCACAAAGGAGGAGTCGGGCGTCACATCTTTAAAAATGCTCGACGATTCAATTAGTTCTATTAGGCGTGATGCAGATTGGGCATAACCGGAAACTTTTACAGAGGGTCCGGAGACGGCCAGGCGAACCAGCCAGGCATCATCGGGAATGATCTTGGTGAGCTCTTCTAGGACTTCGATGAATGATGGTAGATTTCTTTTATATTCCGAAATATAGAGGCTTTCGGAAACAATATTAGTAATATTATTGCGAATAATAAGAGAATTTTCGGCCTTTATTTTAATCTGGGCAACCTGGCCAGTCACCTTCTGTAACGTTTGATATTGATGAAACATTGGAAACAGAACCACTCCTACCAGCAGACCCAGGGCCACCATATTCTGAATCAAGCTGATTGACATGTACCTGGAGGAGAGGGGTACCTGGGCATGTTTTAGGAAGTTAAACTTCTCCTGCCGCGAAGCATCCTCCCCAACGATATCCACCTGGTCCGGTTTTATGCCCCAGCTTTGGCTCAAGGTGAGCAACTCTAAAACGGATTCTTTTGGCACCATGGCTATTTGGACATCCAGGGAGCCATTTTTTAAGTTCCTTCCACAAATTCGATAATCAAACCAGAGTTCCTCAGGCCGAAAAGGAGTCAGTTTTTCCAGCTCGAAATAGAGCGCCTCCTCCAGATTATTTTCCATATCCTTGGGGAGTTCCGGCAGAATACGAACCATAGCCTTCGCAATTGGTAGGCGAAAAATTATCTGGTTGGCCCTTTCCTGTTGAACCATCCTCGAAACATCGGCAACGTTTTGCTCCGGTTTTTGGCTGGATGATTCGATGTGCGCCAGATCTTTGAAAACGTCGCCCTGAAATCGACCAATTCGAATTTCTGTATCCAGCACATCGATAACCAGGCAATTGGAGCCCGTTACCAGCATGCTATAAACTTTGGCAGGAATTAGCGAAGCCAGCTCCCTTACCCACCAGGAAAACAGGCGAACGAACTCGGTCTGCAAATAGGTTCTGGAAATGTAACTATTCATCCCCCTGTCTTTCTCTGCCGCGCCGGCTGGCGAGCGGTTATGCCATTTCGGTGGTTCATTCAGGTGCGGGGGGCGGTTATCGCTCCCGGCGGAGGTTGCTCCCGCCCTCCAAGACCCTCTCCCTAGGCTTCAGTTCGGCGTGTTTCCGAATGGTGGGGATGGCGTTTGCAAGATTCTGCCTGGGGGTTTTCACCTGCTCATGAAAACCTCCCCCCGTTGTAACTATTCAGATATACGGGGGTTTTGGGGGGATTATCCCCCCCGACGGGTCCAGGGCGGCGCCCTGGGACTCTTCCGTTTGCGGTTGACTTCCGACCCCATGGGATCCAGGGGGCATCCCCGGAACTTTCCCTTTCGCTGTTGACACAATCATGCTGCACCGTTCAGGGGTCTGAATAGTTACCGCCCGTTAAACCTCCAGGGGCCGCTTTACGGAGACGGTAACGATTCAGGCCCCTGCACCGCCCGGCAGGGGCGTGCCACCGGCGAATGGAAAAGACCCCGGGCGCTGCCACGGACCCTTGGGGGGCATAAACTTCCCGAATCCGGGTATAAGGAGAGCTGACTGAATACCTCCATTGTTTACTCTTTGGTTGTTCTTCCAGCACAAGTGTTAATCTTGATGTCGAATTTACATGCCGAATCCATTTGAATACGGTGTGCCACCGTCAGTACAGGCCATATGCGTTCATCCCCGGCGGGAAAATGTACTGTTACGGATGTTAAAAACGGAAGCTTGGTCTTGCCTTCCCACTCCTCCAGCCAAACCGGTTCAGTATCCACGTTTTTTAAACCGAAGTAGCGAAACTCAACATCGGCAATATTGTGTAATAAAACAGCTTTTTCAGGTTTCCTCTCTTCCTCGTCAGCAAGGGGAAGTATTGGTTTCCACAAGAATTCCAGATCCCTACGGCCCGGCTTGACCTCGATCACACCTAGGGAGAGGTCATAAAATGGCGCTTTTCCTAAATAGGTCTGCATGGGTGCTATAAACGTTAACCTGTGCGACCTTCCCTGGAAGGCAACGCTTCCTTCTTCTTTCTCATTGATCGTCCATTGCGGGTACGTTTTTTCAAGCCGACTCCGCAGGAATTCCTGGATGGATGAGATCTGACCCATCTGATTTAAGCGTTCCTCACCCGCTTTCCAGGCTCCCAAACTGAATCGCAAGTCCACATACATAAAGGAGGCCATTAAGCCGACAATCGTGATGGCAACGAGCAGTTCGAGGAGTGAAAACCCCTGTGGCGACTCACTCGACCCACGGGTACCGGCCGTCGCGGCAGGAGACTTCACGCGGCCTTCCCCAACCGCACGGTTGTCAGGGTGACGGATTGTTCTTTGTGCCCCGGATCAATCCAATGCACCGTCACCTCAACTTGAAACAGCGCCACCGCTTGCTTTTCCGAATACATCTCCTCACTCTCCCGAGGGGCGATCCGCAGATGCCATTGGAACGGAACAATATCCCCGGAGTACTCGCCTGCAAGTAAAGGAACTTCCATGCCAACCACGGCCAATCTGGATTCGGCGATATGCAGGGCTTGTCTGTAATTCACCGTTGTTTCGACATTTTGAAGCGTGATGGAAAATCCCTGAAAGAGGACAAGCATGGCAATTGTCATAATGGAGAATGAGATGAGGATCTCCACGAGCGTAAAGCCTTTTTCAATCTTTGGCGGGGGTTCCCTCATTCACTCTCACCTGACCTGTCAGCCAGTCCACGGTTACCACGTTAGACACGTTATCCAGTTTGAATACAAGTTGGGCTCCGGTTGATCCTCCCTCCGGGAAGAAACGGATCCTTGCGCTCCCCTCATCGAGCTGTTCGGATTCCGGTGTTGTCAATTGTACGGAAATTTCATCCGAAAACCCTGCGGACGTGTCCTCCTTGCCCATGCGCAACCATCTCTCCCGAGTACTGATGGTCACAACCGTCTCTTGATTCGTTGTGATTGCCAGGTTTTGGGCTCTTCGTAAGAGCACGGAGGACTTCTTTGTCACTTCCTCCAAACGCAAACCGGGCATTACGGCCAAAAGCAGCGGCGGAGTGAGCAGTGTCAACATCCCCAAAATGGCAAGGGAGATCAAAATCTCAAGGAGGGTAAACCCTTGAAAAGGTACCCGAAACTTACCAGTTGGCAATATCCTGATTATCACCCTCACCACCCTCTTGGCCATCTGCTCCTGCAGAATAGAGGTCATAGCCTTTTTTGTTGTGCTTTCCAGGATAGGTGTAGATGTAAAGATTACCCCAAGGATCTGTCAAAGATTGTTCCTTTTTAACATACGGCCCCTGCCAGCGACTGCCGGCTTCGGCCGGGGCTTTTACCATGGCTTTTAACCCTTCATCCTGGCTAGGGTAGCCACCGATATTGAGGCGATAGAGATCGAGACTGGAGCCCAGGTTCTCAATTTGAAGAGCCGCTGTATCTCGTTTTGCCTTACTCATCTGTTCAAACAAACTGGGGGCGGCAATGCTGATGAGCAGTCCGAGAATGACTAACACAACCAGCAGTTCGATCAAGGTGAATCCTTCACGCATTTTGTTGCTCATATCCGTTCATCCCGACTGGGTTTTGCAGAGGCCCTTGACTCGCCACTGTGCGGATCTAAAAGGCCAGTTTGTTGACGCTCAGGACGGTGATTAAAATCGAGGCGGCGATCAAACCGACCAACAAACCCATAACAATGGTGATTACGGGTGTCAGCAACGCCATCAACTGCTCCACGCCTGATTCAACTTCCTTTTCATAGATATCGGACAACCTTTCCAGCATCTCACTCATTTTCCCAGTCTCTTCTCCAATTCGAAGAAGTTGAATGGCCCGGGGTGGGAAAAGGTGTTTTTCTTCCAAAGCGTTGGAAAGTAATTGCCCCTTGTTCACCTGAGTGGATACTTCCGTCAATGCCAAGATGATTACCATATTCCCCACTGATTTTGTGGCCATGGACAGAGCTTGCATGGTTTCCACACCATTTTTCAAAAGCGTGCCAAACATGCGACAAAATCGAGCGACTTCATATTTTGTCACCACATCGCCCACTAAGAAATTCTTCAATAATAAACTGTGCCAATAACTTCGAAAACGGGCTTTGCGGATGGCGATTCGGATCCCAATCACAAGGCACAATAGAAAAACCAGCCCATGGTACCCATATTCCCTGAAATTATAACTGACAATCAGCAGTATCCGGGTCAACAGCGGCAGTTTATCTCCCGCGTCTTCGAAGAGTGATTTGAACTGAGGCAGAACCACGCCGAATAATACCGCCAATGATACCCCCATCATCACCAGCATAAAGATGGGATAGACCAGGGCCGATTTGGTTCTTTCCTGAAGTGCCACGGAACGTTCAAGGAAGACGGCAAACTCCAGCAAGGATCGTGCAATACTGCCACCTGTCTCTCCCGCCTTTACCATGTTGGTAAATACGGGAAGAAACTCTTCCGGCTGCTTCTCCATTGCCTTTGAAAGGATATCTCCTTCCTGAATACGCTCCATGACCTTCATCAGGGCTTTTTTAACTCGTTCATTCTCCGACAAATCAATCATCAACTTGATCGCTCGGGAAACATCCATACCCGCTTCAAGCAGTGTGGATAATTCATGGGCAATAAAGGCCTGGTCCTTATTGGTCAGGAATGCCCCTTTTTTCCATTGGAAAGATACTCCCATGTTGGGGGATGCAGTCGTGCCAGGTAATATATTTAACGGAATATGGCCACTGTCTTGAAGTTGGCGCGCGGCGGACAGGCGATCCTTCGCCTCCAACGATCCTGCAACGGTCTCACGGGAATCTCGTTTTATCGCTTTATATTGAAAAATAGGCATCTATGTTTGGATCCGTCCGGAGGTTCCGTCAAAATGGATGCTACAAAAGATCCCACGCTCCATTCGGTTCGACTTGAAGGCTTGGAACGATTCCCCCCCTTTTTCTTCAGTTCCGGCGGGCATCCGGGACGTTTCGGCGCCAGGTGAGCGGCCGCTTGGGGCTGGAAGGTCCGAGATCGGGCTCGCTCTTTGTGGGCCACCCTTTCGGGAAAACTCACCCGAAACGGTTGGCCTTGAGCCGGGCGAACCTGGCGATGACGGCAGTCTCCCAGGGGGTTGCCCTGGGCCCGTCGGGAAGGATATTCCCCCCCCGCACCCCCGTTTTCGATTGTCGGGCTTGTGGGCCCCCTTGGTGGGGTCCCGAAAAGGGTAACCTTGAGCCAGGTGAGCCGGAGGCTATGGAAGGGCCTTCGTTCCGGTGCGCCGCCCTGGATCTAACCCCCCCCCCGCGTTCCTGAATGGATGGGAAGATCACCTAGGGCGTGTTGACATTCACCATCTTTTGGTCCCTGGCCGCGTTGCAATCCG
>JADGAQ010000160.1 GCA_015231925.1 Magnetococcales bacterium | reverse complement strand
AGAAAATGGAGGCTGGAAAATTCCTTGGTCAATGGTGAGCTTTTGCCAGGAGTCTCACGGGGCCGGGGCCGTTGGGGGGTTCGGCGGGCAGGGGGTGGGGTGGTGGTGTCAGTCTGGCGGGCAGGGTACAGGCAGCGATTGCTGGCCCGATTGCTGGAACCCCGAATTTCCCCCAATTGATTGCTATTTGATTGCTGGACAAAAAATGGGTTAGACAGAAACCCGTCTAACCCATTGCAACTATCTGATTTTAAAGGCTTTTCTGGAGCCGCCTTGCGGAATCGAACCGCAGACCTGCTCATTACGAGTGAGCTGCTCTACCATCTGAGCTAAGGCGGCGTCGCGACCGCTCTCTTTTAGCGCAACTGGGGCGCGGACGCAAGTAGGCGCGATAGGGGCCGGGGCTGTTTAACGGTGCAACCGCGCCCTTACCGCCTCCTCCTGATCCAACTCCTCCAGGCGCATGTCCATTTCATGCATCAGTTCGTCTATCTCCGGCAGAATCACCTCTTCCAGCGCCCGGGCGCGTCGTTCGGTACGGCGGTACTCCTGGATCAGCCGGTAGAGATTGCCCGACAACTGGACCATCTCCAGCAGGACCTCGCTTACTTCACCCCAATGCCGCACCAGACCCAGATATTCCGGTGAGGCCAACACCGCTTCCTGGCGGGGAGGTTGCAAGCGGGCCGTTACGCCCCCCTCCAGAAAAGTGACCCCGAAAAAATCCCGGATGGTCCACTTCCCTTCCAGTTCGCATTGCGGAGCCGGCATTTGGCTCAACTCCTCCAGGCCATGGCGCAGTATCCCCTCCCGGAATGCCGTCACCCCCTCCGAGATCACCTCCTGATACCGCCGGTACACCACCCGGTACCGCTCCAGGGTCCGCACGATCCGGGCCGCCAGCAGCAGCCGCTTCTCGTCCAGAAAGCGATACCCCTCCCCCATGGCCAGGCGTTCGTCCTTGAGTTCCAGAAGGGCGCTGCGTGTCGGAGTGGTCTCCATGGCCTAGCGGCCTTCCACCGGACGACGGATGTAACGCTCCAACTGCCCCTCCGAGAGCCGGGTCAGCTCCTGCTCCGGCAGCGTGCGCAGCAGGGACCAGCCGATTTCCATACTCTCTTCCAGGGTGCGGGACTCCTCCTGATGCACGAATTTCCGTTCGAAATCGTTGCCGAACTCCAGAAACTGCCGGTCGTTGGCCATCAATCCGCTGGCTCCCACGATATTGGCCAGCAGCCTCACCTGCCCCGCGCGGGCATAGGCGGCGTAAAGCTGATTGGCCAGGGCCGGATGATCTTCATGGGTAAAACCCTTGCCGATGCCGTCCTTCATCAACCGGCTCAGACACGGCAGCACCTGGATGGGCGGAAAGATGCCCTGCCGGTCCAGATGGCGATCCAGCACGATCTGCCCCTCGGTGATGTAGCCGGTGAGATCGGGAATCGGGTGGCTGATGTCGTCCGCCGGCATGGTCAGAATCGGCATCTGGGTCAGGGTGCCGGCACGACCGTGAACACAACCGGCCCGTTCATAGAGGGTGGCCAGATCGGAATACATGTACCCCGGATAGCCCTTGCGGCTGGGGGTCTCCCCGTGGCTGGAGGCCACCTCCCGCAGGGCTTCGCAGTAGTTGGTCATGTCGGTCATGATGACCAGGACATGGCGGTCCTCCTCGAAGGCCAGATACTCCGCCGCCGTCAGGGCGAAACGCGGCGTCAGCAGCCGCTGTGCGCTCGAATCGGAGGCGTAGTTGAGAAACAGCACCGAGTGACCCAGAGCGCCGCCCTCTTCGAGCGTGGTCTGGAACTGCCGCGCCGTGTGATAGGGTACCCCGATGCCGGCAAAAACGATGGCGAAGGAATTGCTTTTCCCCTGCTCGCCTCGCAGCCGGGCATGCAGGGCAATGCGCAGCGCCAGTTGATCATGGGGCAGCCCGCCCCCCGAAAAGACCGGGAGCTTCTGACCCCGCACCAGACTGTCCAGCACATCCACCGCCGAAATGCCGGTTTCGATGAAATCGGAAGGGTGGATGCGGGCCACCGGATTGATGATGGAGCCATCCACCGGCAACACCTGTCGGGCCGCCACCGGGGGACCGCCGTCCATCACCTGCCCCACCCCGTTGAAGACCCGCCCCAGAATGCCCGGCCCTAGGGCAAAGGAGATCGGCTCGCAGGAAAAACGCAGCCGGGTGTCGGCCAAGGCCAGATCCGAGGTGGTTTCCAACACCTCAATGGTGAGAAACTCCTCGTCCAGCGCGGCGATGCGCCCCAGACGGGGCCGGTTGTCGCCGCCGATCACCGTGACGGCCTCGTTGAGACCCACCTGCACCGTGCGCCGGGCGAAAACCAGGGGTCCGCGAATACCCGTCACCACCTCACGGGCTGTCAACTCCGCTGCCTGACTCATGGGTTGCCCCCCTCCTGGCCGCTTTGCAGGCCGCTCAAGGCCAGGTCCAGATCCTTTTCCAACTGATCGAAGAGTTCGAGGGACGTTTCCGGGATATCCTCACCCATGCGTTGCACCCGCCGCAACACCGGCAGCCGGGCCAGAACCTCCACATCCCCCCCGGCCTCGACCACCTGCTGCGCCGCGTCGAGAAACCGCTCCAGAACCACCATCATGCGAATCTGCCGGTTCGGCGAAGTGAAACGGTCGTTTTCCGAAGAGGCCGACTGACGCAGAAAGGCCTCCTTGACCAGATCGGCGCAGAACAGCACCAGCCGTTGCGCCATGGGCAGGGCATCCTTGCCGAGAATGCGGGCCATGCGTTCCAGACGCTGCTGTTCTTCGAGCAGAGACAGAAAACGCCGTCTCTGCTCCCCCCAGCGGGGATGGCCCCGTTTGCGCCACCACAGCTCCAGATCGCGGGCATCCTCCGAATAGGAGACCAGAGGATCCACCGCAGGGAAGAAACGTGCCTGGGCCAGTTTGCGGTTCAGGGCCCAGAAGTTGCGCACATAGCGTTTGGTATGCACCGTCACCGGTTCGGAAAAGTCGCTCGATGGGGGACTGACGGCCCCGATGATGGTCAGGGAGGCGCTCTTTCCGCCCAGGGTCTGCACCCTGCCCGCCCGTTCGTAGAACTCCGCCAGACGGGTGGAGAGGTAGGCCGGATAACCCGCTTCGCCCGGCAGTTCCCCCAGCCGGCCCGAAACCTCCCGCAGGGCTTCGGCCCAGCGGCTGGTGGAGTCGGCCATCAGCGCCACGTTGAGTCCCTGGTCCCGGAGATACTCGGCCACCGTCACCCCCGTGTAGATGCTGGCTTCGCGAGCCGCCACCGGCATGTTGGAGGTGTTGGCGATGACCACCATGCGCTCCATCAGGGGGCCGCCGGTGCGGGGATCCTCCAGATGGGGAAACTCTTCCAATACACCCGCCATCTCGTTGCCGCGTTCGCCGCAGCCGACGTAGACGATGCAGTCGGCGTCTGCCCCCTTGGCCACGGTCTGCAGCAAAACCGTCTTGCCGGTGCCGAAGCCCCCCGGAACGCAGGCCTTGCCGCCCTGGGCGATGGGGAAAAGACAATCCAGAATGCGTTGCCCCGTCAGCATGGGGGGGCCGATGTCACGCCGTTCCGCCACGGGGCGGGGGCGGCGCACCGGCCACCAGTGGATCATGTTGACGGAGTGCAGGCGTCCATCCTTGCTCCGCAGGCTGCACAGCTCCAGGTCTTCCGAGTATTCCCCTTCCGCCACGATGGAGACCACCTCTCCCGAAACACCGGGCGGGGTCAGGATGTTCAGGGTGCGAACGGCGGTATAGGGCAAGGTGACCTTGCCGATGACCTCTCCCGCGCCGACATGCTCGCCCGGCGCGACCTTCGGGGTGAAGGGCCGGATGCTCAGCGGCGTTTCCATGCTGCCCGGTTTGATGAAAGCCCCCTTGTAGGCCCGCAGAGGACGCAACAGGCCATCGAAAATCTGGCCCAGCAGGCCCGGTCCCAGAAGGACGGCCAGCGGCTGTTCCCGACCCCGTACCAGATCACCCGGTCGCAGGCCCGTGGTGTCTTCGAAGACCTGCACGGTGATCTCCTCCCCGTCCAGGCGGATGACCTCTCCCAGCAGACCCCGATCCCCCACCAGGACCGACTCGTTGAGCCGGAAGGGTCCCCGGCAGCGGGCCCGCAATACCGGTCCCCCGATCCAACAGATGTTCGCATCGCTCATGGCGACTCCCCTGTGGCCTGGTCCAGCAAATCCAGCAAGCGGGCTTCCATGGCCTGTCGATCTCCCAGAATGCTCTCCAGGGAACCGTCGATCCAGGTTTGGCCCAATCCGACGCGCACCCCGGCGGTCAACGTTTCGTCCGGCTCGTTGCTCCAGCGCACCGCGCCGAAGGAGGCGGTCAACTCCCCCGCGTCGAAACCGGGCGGATGCTGGCACAACCAGACCGCTTCGGCGGGCAGATGGCGTTTCGCCGTCTGCACCACCATGGCCAGCCACGCCAGTCGGGAAACGGGGTCCGCCCAGCGGCGCCGCATCGCCTCCTCCAGCAGGGATCGGGCCTGAGAGAGCATTTTGGTGGTCTGGCGCAAATGGCGACGGCGGTTTTCCGCTTCCATGCGCGATTTGGCCCGTTCCACGGTGCGCAGCATGAGAGCCCGTTCCACGCCGACGGCCTGACGCATGCGTCCCCGCGCTTCCCGATGGGCGCGTCGCACGATCTCGTCGGCCTGACGTCGGGCCTCCTGCAACATCTCTTCGCAACGCTTCTGGCGTTGCTCGTCGATCAGACGCAGCAGGGAACCCAACTGAAGTTCGGTGATAGAGGCTTTGTTGTGGATCATTGCTCCAACCCCAATCGGGTGCGAACCAACTTTTCCAGATCCGGAACCGCCACCAGCCCACGCACGTCCGTTACCACCAGGAGCGGCGGCGATACCGCCACCAGGGCCTCCTCCAGCACTTTGGGAGGCAGTTTCCCGGCGAATTCCGCAGTGATCACCACCAGGGGGGCCTCCTTGCGGACGGCGGCCAGAACGGTCAGTTCCTGGCCGGGGTCCGGAGTGACCACCCGGAGTCCCGCAAAACGCCAGGCCGCCGCACTGGCCGTGTCCCCGATGAAGACCGGTTGGCCCACGCCTTGTCCCATTCTACAAGCGATTGAGGATCAGAATGGAGACGATCAACCCGTAGATGGCGATGCCTTCGGCGAGTCCCACCAGAATCAGCATGCGCCCCAGGAGTTCGGGTTTTTCCACGATGGCCCCGATGGCTGCGGTGGCGACGTGGGCCACGGCGTAACCCGCGCCCAGGGAGGATCCCGCCGTGGCCAGCGCTGCGGCCAGATAGCCCCAGCCCGCGCCTTCGCCGCCGGGGAGTGGTCCCGTCGCCGGCGCGGGGGCGGCCATCGCCGGCATACCCAGCAGCATCAACGTGGCGCCAACCGCCACCAGGGTGATCACAAAGGTCAGACCCATCAGGAAACGGGTGCGCGCAGCCATGTCGAAACTCCTCCTTCGTGCTTCATGAATCGGATGTCAACCCCTCTTTCACCCAGGAAACCCGCCCGCCCGGAGGCAACTGCATGGGTCGGAACGGACGGCCCTCCCCTCGAAAGAAGCGGATAAAAAACTCGAACAGAATCAAACGAGTGGTCTGAACCGACACCACCAGTCCCTCCAGAGCGAGGATCAGCAGGTTGCCCGCCACCAGCACCAGGAGGTAGGCCTCGCCCGAGGCGTCGGCCAGGGCCACCACCGCCTGGGAGAGTCCCGCGTGAGCCAGGGCGAAGGCCCCGATGCGGCTGAAGGAGAGGGTGTTGACCAGCCACTGCAACAGGGTCTCCGGCAGATGGGAGAGGGCCAGCAGCAAACCCTTGAGCCATTGGCCGACGCTGGTGGAGGGATGTTCCCGCTCGTGACCGAAGAGATGCCAGGAGAGACCGACGACGATCAGCGCCAGACCCGGATCGCGAACGGCTGGAAACGGCAGGGCCAGAAGACCCGCGTAGATCAGGGTCACCCCCATGTGAACGGCCAGCCAGGAGTGGCCCTGGCCCTGCCAGTGGGCCTGCAGGGCGGAGAGGCCCTGGGAGGTCAGCAGGATGATCACCCCCGCGCCCAGGGGCCAGGCCAAAACATCCAGGGGACGGGCCAGGGCGTGTTGCCACCAGGGGGGGAAGACGCCTTCCAGACAGAAGAAGCTGCCGAAGAGAAAGCCGAACAGTATGGCCATGACGCCGCCGCCGATGAGCAGTTTTCCGGCCTGATGCTCCCTCCACAGCCATCCCGCCCCCAGAAGCACCGCCCCCTGCCCCACGTCACCGAACATGTAGCCGAAAAAGAGCGGCGCCAGAATGGCCACCAGCAGACTGGGGTCGCAATCGTCGCCGTCCGGGGTGCCCATCAGGCCCGGAAGGATTTCGAAGGGTTTCACCCAGGCGGGATTGGCGAGCAGCATGGGAATGCGGTGCCCCGGAACGGGTTCGGCAAAGCGCAGCAAACCCCGAACCCCGATACTGGCCAGCATGCGATTGAGGGATCGCACCTCCTGCCGGTCGGTCCATCCGGTGATGTGAGCCAGCGGCCCCACCGAAGGGGTTCCGGTCAGGTTTTGCAGCAGCCAGGCCGCATAGTCCAGGAGTCCGGCAGCTTCGGCGATGCGCCAGTGGTTGCCCAGCCGCTCCAACTGGCGTTTCAGCCGTTTGATCTCCTGCTGACCGTGCTGCAGCTTCTGTTCCACGGTCAGCACCAGGTCGGCGGCGCGCCCCTGGAACCAGTCGGGGATTTCCAGCGTGCGTCCGTTGACGTTGCCGATCTCCTCTTTCACGTGTCCCACCGACTCCCGAGGACCGACGACCAGCAGAAAGCGGTTGTTGCGGTCCGTCACGTCGCGGTAGAGCAGGTCGATGGGGATGTCGTTCTCCAGCTGGGCTTCCGGCGGCAGGGCGAACAGCGCCGACTGCAGCACCGCCCCTTCCGGCTGGCGCAATCGGTCGAAGTCGAGTTCGCCGCGCGCCATGGCGCCCACGAAGCCCTGGTAATGGGCCATGTCGGTCAGAAGGCCTTCGGTGTGGCGCAGGGCGCGGATCAGCGGACCGGCCTCCGTCACCCAGCCGGAGAGCTGCTCCAGGGCATGATCCACCTGGGGCAGAAAGGCCTCGCGGGGCAGCGGAGCGTGCATGAGAATGGGGGGCCAGAAGGCTTGATACTGCCGGGCATATTCCTGAAACCGGGTCAGTCTCTCCCCGAGCCCGGGGGCGACCTGGGTGACCAACGGGGCGCCACCGTCGGTTTCCAGCTCAACGGAGCGGAGTTGGCCCAGGGCTTCCACGGCTCGGGGCAGATCATCCCAGGCGACCAGCATCTCGAACCATCGGGCCCCTCGGGGTCGCAGCATCAGGCGGATCCCTTCGCTTCGTCGAAGAGCTGGCGTTCCACCAGCAGACCCCGCACTCTTTCCCAATCGAGCCAGATCAGGGCGAGGAAGGCGAACACCGCCGCCGGACGACCGGTTTCGGCTCGCAGCAGCCAGGTCAGGCGACTCTGCAGGTCTTCCCGGGCCTCCCAGCCGGCCTGGGGACCGGAGAGGCCGGAAAACGCGGCCTGATGTTTCTTCAGCAGGGTCGTCAGCCGGCGCAGCCCCTCGCGAGCGGCGCGGTCGACGCCATCCGGCCAGAGGGACTGCCAGTGGCGTCCCCACTCCGCCAGGGAAGGCCCGCCGGAGGGCGAGCGATTCAACTCCACGGCCCCTTCCAGCCAGGAGACGGCCTTCTTCCACTCGCCGGGAACCCATACGGAGAGATCGCGCACCTGCAGACGCCATTGCTGGGCCAGTCGCTGTTCCACCTCGGCGGCCTGGTAATCGGCGGAGACGGTGCTGACCCAGTAGGCGAGGGAACTCTCCCGGAGGTGTTTGAGCAGCAGAGTGAAGGAGCGTATCCCCCCGAGCCGGGTCCAGACCGCGCTTCCGGGTCGTTCGGCGTGGCGGGCCTGCAGGCGCACCTGGGCGTAGCACAGGGAGGGGGAGGCCGACATCAGGGGGACTCTGCGGAGGGCGTGGTCAGGATCCGCGCCAGTTCGGCAACCGTCGTTTCCAGCAGCGATTCGGCGAGCGGCGGATGCTCGACAAGGCGGGGATTGGCCTGGAGCGTTCGCTTCATGTAGGATTTCATCATGCGGGAGCGATTCTTGCGAATCGAAACCATGCGTGCGTCGGTACGTTCCTCGATATGGCGCACCGTGCGTTGGGCTTCCACAAGCAGGGCGTCCGCTTCCAGACGGCACTTTTCCACGGCCTCTTCCGCCGCCTGTTCGGCGGCCAGGGCACGATTCATGGCGGCTTCGACGGACTGCCCTTCGGCAAGCGGTTCCCGCATTGGCATCTCCGTTGCAATGATCTTGAACCCCATGCCTGGTCTCTTCGGGCCGGCAGTGACAACAAGGGCAGCTTTCAGCTTGCCAGATCGGGTGGCGAAAAGGCAAGGGAAAGGATGAATCCGGACCTCCTGTCGTCATTCTGCCTGTTATTTGGTCTGGCAGGGCCTGTTTTTCGGGCAACGCGGCCAATTGGCCCCAAAAGGAGGAGTTCATGTCTCAACGCCACCCCTCGCCCCGCAACGTGATCGTCGACGGCATGGGAGAGATCAGGCTGAGGAGTGCCCTGCAACCCATTTTCAGCCCTGCCCATCGCAAGGCGGTCGGTTTCGAGGCCCTGGTGCGGGCCCGTCGCGTGGACGATTCGGCGGTTTCGCCCGCCGAACTGTTCCATGCCGGATTGAATCCCTCCGAGGTGGCCCATATCGACCGTCTGTGTCGGGAGGTTCATATCGCCCATTTCGCCGACAGCGGCTTCGAAAGCGGCTGGCTGTTCATCAATCTCCATCCCCAGGCGCTGCATCTGGGCAGCAAACAAGGCATTCGCCACACCCACGCCCTGATGGAGCGGCACGGGGTCTCCCCGTCGCGGGTGGTGGTCGAAATCCTGGAACACGCCATTCCCGAGGAGGGGCGTCTGGCGGAAACCCTGGATTACTACCGCAAACTGGGCTGTCTGATCGCCCTGGACGACTTCGGTGCCGGCCACTCCAATTTCGACCGCATCTGGCGGTTGGGGGTCGACATCGTCAAGCTGGACCGCAGCATGGTGAGCAACGCCACCCGTCATCCCAAGGCCCGGCGCGTCCTGCCGGGGTTGGTGGAGTTGTTGCACGAAACCAACTGCCTGGTCCTCATGGAAGGCATCGAGACCGAAGAGGAGGCCCTGATCGCCCTGGAGAGCGACGTGGATCTGGTGCAGGGCTTCCATTTCGCCCGACCCAGTCTGTTGCGGGAAGCGCCGCAACAGGATATCCCTCTGTTGTTTCAGGAGTTGCGCAACCGTCAGGACCAGGAATCCGTCGCCATGAGCCTGCTGCACAAAAGTCTCATGGAACGCATTCAGAAGGCCTTTCTGCTGGCCTGTCGCCTGCTTCCGGGGGAGTCGTTGCCACTGGCCGTGGCGCCTCTTCTGGCCATTCCGGAGATCAGGCGCTGCTACCTCATCAATGCCGAGGGACTGCAGATCGGCAGCAACCTGGCCCGGCCCGGCGCCGAAAAGCCCTCCCCGTTCCAACCGCTGATGGAGGCCCAGGGAGCCGACTGGTCGCGGCGGGCCTATTTTCGTCGCGCCGTGGAAAAACCGGGTCAGCCCCAGGTGTCGAGGCCCTATCTCTCCCTGCCGGACAAGGCTATGTGCATCACCCTTTCCATGGCCGTGTCCACCCCCGACGGCCTTCAGGTGTTGTGTAGCGACATGGTTTGGAACGCCCCCTCCCGCGCCTTGTCCACCGGATGGTTGTTGCCCCGTGACACCCCGCCGGTCGCCTCC
>JADGAQ010000159.1 GCA_015231925.1 Magnetococcales bacterium | reverse complement strand
GATTATCCCCCCCGGCGGGGTTCGGGGCAGCGCCCCGAGGTGTTGACGTGGCCGTAAGCGGTCCGCAGCATCAAAAGAAAGCGTACCCACTTCCCACCCGCACGATCCGGACGACCCCCTGCGGACCGCGGGGGGCAAGGGGGGCTTCAGCCCCCCATCCGTTGACGTGTGCCTTTGACCTGCTCCCCTGACGGAAGGCTTTGCACGGCGGGAAAACCCGGATATTTGTCGGGAGTAGAGTTCAAGGATGGGGGGATGAGGCCCCCCCCTTGCCCCCCCGCGGTCCGCTGCGATAAATCCGCTGAGTGCGGGATGGCCGGTTTATGCGCTTTCATTGGCGGCAGCGGACCGCTACGGCCAATGGCAAAAGCCAGGTCAACACCTCGGGGCTCCGCCCCGAACCCCGCCGGGGGGGATAATCCCCCCCGGACCCCCGTATTGACTTTCAAGCCGACATCGGCCCTTCGGGATAGCGCGGCGCGCGCGGCGCGGAGGAACGAAATACCGTGCCCACCCCTTGATCGGTAAATATTTCCAGCAACAGAGCATGCGCCACCCGCCCGTCGATGACGTGCGCCGCGCCCACCCCGTGGTTGACCGCCTGCAAACAGGTCTCCACCTTGGGAATCATGCCCCCCTTGATGACCCCTTCCCCAATCAGCCGCTGCGTGCCTTCCGCCGCCAGCGAGGCGATCAGCTTGCCCGTGGCATCCATCACCCCGGCCACATCCGTCAGCAGAATCAACTTCTCCGCCTTGAGCGCCATGGCCAGATGACCCGCCACATGATCGGCGTTGATGTTGTAGGTCTCCCCATCATTGCCGACCCCGACCGGCGCCACCACCGGAATGATGTCCGAGCGGCGGAACATCTCCAGCAACCCGGTGTCGATGCGCGTCACCTCACCCACCAGGCCCAGATCGATGATCTCCGGCACCTCCACATCGGGCCCCTTGCGCACATGGGTCTTCTTGCGCGCCTGAATGGTGTGACCATCCTTGCCCGACAACCCCGCCGCCCGTCCCCCGTGACGGTTGATCAGATTGACGATGTCCTTGTTGATCTTGCCCGCCAGCACCATCTCCACCACATCGACGGTCTCCTGATCGGTAAACCGCAGACCATCGATGAACCGAGGCACCAACCCCATGCGTTCCATGGTGCGCCCGATCTGCGGCCCGCCCCCGTGAACCACCACCGGATGGATGCCCACCTGCTTGAGCAGAATGACATCCTGGGCGAAAGAGGCCTTGAGCGACTCCTCCACCATGGCGTGACCGCCATACTTGATCACCAGCGTGGCGTTGGCGAAACGACGCATGTAGGGAAGAGCTTCAACCAGAACCTGGGCGCGTTCGATCAGCGGAGCAATGGGCATGGGTTTCTCACTCGATGGCATGTAAACTGCAAGTGCGAGACGGATCGGCTCGGGATTCTTGCCGCCCTGGCGGCTTTCCCGTAGACTGACGCCCCACCGGTTCAAAAACCACGCAGCATAACCGAAAGGAAACACAACCACCATGGCAAAGCATGCACACCTGAAAGGGCTCCGTCATCTGGGGGTGTTGTCCATGGTTCTTCTCGCCGGAACCTCTTTCGCGGAAACGGTCTACATCAGCGACATCATGACCGATGTCAGTCTGCGCAAGGGAGAAGGCACCGAATTCAAGATCGCTCGCATCCTCAAGACCGGCGATACCGCTGAACTGGTGGAAAGCCGGGAGAGCGGCTGGTCCTTCATTCGCCTGGGCAGCGGGGTCGAAGGCTGGGTGCTGACCCGCTATCTTTCAAAGGAAGTTCCGGCGCGTCAGCAGTTGGAGGGGGCCAATGCCGCCCGCCTCAAGGCGGAAGGGGACCGGGATCGTCTGAGCAACGAGTTGAAGGAGGTTCGCAAGCAGCTCGGCAACCAGAAAGCCCTGCAGGACGAGTTGGACCGCATTCGCAAGGTCTCCCAGGAGGCGTTGCAGATGGAAGCGGAAAACAAATCCCTCAAGGAGCAGGTTGGTACTCTGGAGAGCAAGGTGCAGAACCTCAGCGACGAGAAACGCCTGCTGGAGCGACGTTCCGACACCCAGTTCTTCATGGCCGGGGCGGGGGTGCTGATTCTGGGCTGGATCATCGGCATGGTGATGGCGCGGCGCAGACGGCGTCCGGTGGGGGTGTTGGAGTAATACGGGGGTCCGGGGGGGATTATCCCCCCCGGTGGGGTTTGGGGCGAAGCCCCAAGGTGTGGTTGTTGACTGGCGGTCCGCTGCCAATCGGTCGGACTCTCAAGCTTGGTCCCCACGCGATCCTGACGGAATCCCGCGGACCGCCGGGGGGGCAAGGGGGGGGCCTCATCCCCCCATCCTTGAACCCGACATCCGGCGAAAAGTCGGTACAGTCCCCAGAAGGCCTGGCGGCAGAAGTTGGTTTCGCATCATTCCGTTTGTCCCGGATGGCGAGTCCGCAACGGATGGGGGGATGAGGCCCCCCCTTGCCCCCCCGCGGTCCGCTGCGTTCAATCGGGTTCATGCGGGGAATTGGGCTGCTGTCTCTGCAATATTGTGCAGCGGACCGCTTACGGCCACGTCAACGGCTAAAACCTTGGGGCTTCGCCCCAAACCCCACCGGGGGGGATAATCCCCCCCGGACCCCCGTATGACGGGACCGATTTCCATGGAAACCCTCTCTTGCGATTGCCTGGTGGTGGGCGCCGGGCCAGCCGGTTTGGCGGCGGCGCTGGGCATCCGCCTTCTCGCGCCCGAACTGTCGGTATGGGTGCTGGAAAAGGGTTCCCGCGTGGGCGCCCACATCCTGGCGGGCGCCATGGTCGATCCGTCTCTGCTCGATACCGCCCTGCCCGATTGGCGCAATCGTCCTTCCTGCCCCGTGGGCCCCGCTGTCATCGGGGAGACCCTGCACCATCTGACCCCGAATCACGCTTTTCCCCTGCCGATACCCCGTATCTGGAGCCCGTCGGGCCATCTGCTGCTGCCCAATCCGGGAGCCTTCTGCCGCTGGCTGGCCGCCTGGGTGGAGGAGGCGGGTGGCGTCATCCTGCCCAAAACCACGGCGATGGCCCTGCAATACCAGGGCGAACGGGTGGTCGGCGTGCGCACCGGCGATTTCGGACGCGACCGCCACGGTCAACCCGGACCCCGTTTTCAACCCGGTTTCGACATCCAGGCCCGGATAACCCTGCTCGCGGAAGGCTGTCGCGGCTTTTTGACCACCCGGCATCTGCAACGCTTTCCCCACCTCAACGGTCGGGGAGAACCCACCCACAGCCTGGGCTTTCGCGAAGTATGGCAGTTGCCCGAAGCGGGCCAACCCGGTCGGATCCGACATACCGTCGGCTGGCCCCTGACCGGTCTGGCCCACGGTGGCGGGTTTCTCTACCAGCTCGATACCCATCGTGTCGCTCTGGGTCTGGTGGTGGCTCTCGACTACCGCTCCGCCAACCTCTTCCCCTTCGGCCTCTTCGAAGCCTGGAAACACCATCCGCTGCTGCGGCAGCGGCTGCAGGGGGGGCGTCGGCTCTCCTACGGGGCGCGCACCATTCAGGCCGGCGGCTTCTCCAGTCTGCCGCGATGTGTATCCGACGGGGTCCTGCTGCTGGGCGATGCCGCCGGATTGCTCGATACCGCCCGCCTGCAAGGCATCGCCCCCGCACTGTCGAGCGGAACCTTGGCCGCTCCGCTGGTGGTGGCCGCCTGCCGAAACGACGATACCTCCGCCTCGGGCCCGCTGGGCCAATTTGCCGACAGCCTGGCCAACAGCGAAACAGGCCAACGCCTGCGCGCCGTGCGCAACGTGCGACCCGGTTTTCGCGCCGGACTCCTGCCCGGCCTGCTCAATGCCGCTTTGGAAGCCGTCAGCGGAGGGGCCGTTCCCTGGACCTTGCGACTGCGCCAAAACGATGCCGCCCGTCTGCACCCTCTTTCGGAACCGGCTTTCACTCCCGTCGCCGACCAGCGAACGGACTCCCTGGTCTTCTCCGGACTGCGTTATCGGGAGGAGCAACCCTCTCCGGTGTCTTATGTCGGCGGCGGAGCCACGGAGCGAACCGGCCAGCGTTACGGCTTTCCCGAACGCCTCTATTGTCCCGCCGCCGTCTTCCGGAGCGAAGAGCCGGGCACGGAACCCCGCATCCAACCCCGGCAATGCCTGCATTGTCGCAGCTGCGCCATCAAGGATCCGTTGGGCCATCTTCTCTGGCAGCCTCCCGAGGGCGGCGACGGTCCCGACTACGCTTTGTGATCCCTTTTCGGGCCGTATCTGTTCAGGTATACGGGGGTTCGGGGGGGATTATCCCCCCCGGCGGGTCCAGGGCAGCGCCCTGGGACTTTTCCTTTCGCTGTTGACGTTCAACCTCATGGGGTCCAGGGGGCACCCCTGGGACTTATTCTTTGGCTGTTGACGTTCAACCCTAACCCCATGGGGTCCAGGGGGCACCCCTGGGACTTTTCCTTTCGCCGTTGACACGATCATGCCGCGCTGTGCAGGGGCCTGAATAGTTACTTCGGGCTGAACCATCACCGAAGCAGGGGTTATGGAATAAATATGACAAATGGTCCATACATTGCTACACTAGCCAGAGCGAGGCGTCGTCGGTGACGAACCTCGGAAAAGGGTTTGCGGTGTTTTATTGCAAATGATACTGTTTCGCACTTAGCGGATTGGGCAGGGCTTACCAGAGGGGAGAGGGGCATGAAGCAGAACATGAAGTGGGTCAGCGTATTGGGTTTGGCGGCGAGCCTGGGTATGGGCAGCGGCCTGGCCTGGGCGGACGGCAAAGAGGCCAAGAAGGAGGGGCTGCCTTCCCGCGAAGAGATGTGGCAGATGTTGCAGAAGCAGCAGAAGGAGCTTGACCAGCTCAAGAGTCAGTTGTCCGAGGCGCGTCAGACGATTCAGTCGACTCGTGAGGAGAGTCAGGTGGCCACGGACAATCTGGCCCGCAAGGTGGAGGAGAAGGTGCAGGTGGCGGCTCCGGAGAGCAAGCCGGCCTCTTCCTGGACCGACAAGGTCAAGCTGGGTGGGGAAGTGAAGGTTCAGGCGGCGGGCACGGAGAATTTTAACCGCACCCGTACTTCGGACATCACGGTTTCCCAGGTTCAGCTCAATCTGGATGCGGCGATCAACGAACTGGTCAGCCTGAACGTGGTGTTGTTGCATGAAGAGGATGCGACGGAGCTGGTGGATGTAGACAAGGCCACTGTCACGGTTGGTGATGCCGCGAAGGGTCCGGTCTATGTGACGGCGGGTCTGATGGCGGTTCCTTTCGGGACCTTCTCCACCAACATGATTTCCGATCCTCTGACCCTGACTTTGGCGGAGACCAAGGAGACGGCGCTGCAGCTTGGTTTCAATGCGTCCGGTTTCTACGGATCGGTTTATGCCTTCAACGGGGATGCCAATCGCACCGTGGGCAACGATGTGATTCGTCAGGGTGGTATTGCCTTGGGCTACCAGTTGGAGAAGGGAGATTACAAGCTGGATGTGGGGGCGGGGTTGATGCAGGGTCTGGAGGATGCCGGCACGGTATGGACCTCCGTTTCCGGGCGTAGCGCGACCATTCAGAGCAACATTGGCGCGGCGGGTGCGCACATGAATGTTCAGGTGGGCAAGGTCAACCTGTTCAGTGAGTATTTGATGGCGACGGAGCAGTTCCAGGTGGGCGAGATGGCCTTCAATGGTCGTGGTGCCAAGCCTCGGGTCTGGAGCACCGAGTTGGGTTACACCTTCGATCTGATGGGCAAGGAGACGGTGGCTTCCGTGGGCTATCAGGGCACGCGCGAGGCGTTGGACTTGGCGTTGCCGAAGAACCGGCTGCTGGCGGGTCTCTCCGTGGGGATTCTGGAGAACACCAAGCTGGGCTTCGAGTGGCATCATGACACCGACTACAACACGGGCACCACCGCATCCGGCGCCACGACCGGGACCGGGCGTGAGACCGATGCCGGTTTGATGGAAGTGAAAGTGGGATTCTAGGTTGTGTTTCAGATCCTGAAGGGCGATGAAAATCGCCCTTCAGGGTTTTTTGACTTTCAATATGTTGTCTTTAAAGTATCAAAAAAAGGAAATGTTCTGTCCTTTGACTTTTCTGTTGATGTTTTTTTTCAAAGCTCTTTCTGTCCTCTTGGCGCGTCTTACCGAGCTGGTGTTCCTGAAAGACAGGTTACGGTTGGACGAGTTGTCACGCTGTTGTTGAAATCTTTTTTCCCGCATTGAGTGTTCAGACCGGAGCCATCCGCAATGTCAATGACCGTTGGTGAATTTCGTGGACGGGATCTTCCCCAACAGTGGAAAGAGTTGGCCGATGTCAATCCGGAAGAGACCTATACCGTGACCCTGCAATCCGCTCAAGAACGTCGCGCATCGGTGGAACGCCTTCAGCAGTTGATGGATCAAATCAGCGAGGAGGCGGAGAGAAACGGGATGATGAATAAGTATTAGAAATGATTATTTAAGATATTAATTAATGCTTGCAATTATTCGTTTTCTCCCTCTTTTTCTCTAGCTCCTGACGAGCAATCTGGTCATCCAGGCCACAATCAATAAGGCAATTTGTGGTAGATGTTACGTTTCTCGAAAGCCATGTTTTGAGATTCTTCGAGCATAAAGATAGCAAATCTAATAAAGTTCCAGTGCGCTGCCATGGCCCCCTTCCGGTGGGATAATTTCTCCAATCTTCTATATATGAATGATATATGGAGAATTTAATTTGTAGATCTATTATAAAATAGAGGACCAGCCACAAACTTTGGTTAGTCCTCTATAATATGAATGCGTAATCTAAGCTGCCAGCATCCCCTCGTTTGGTCTGTCCTGATCGCTCCGGTCATCTCTTTCAGCAGCATACGTTGATTCTCGAGTGTTTGTATTTGCTCCTGATCCGTATATTTTCTGAATTTCTTGATTGTTCGGCTGCCAATTCCAAGCACAATTTTCAACAGAATTTTTTGAACAGGGTTCAAGAAAACGACCAGCAAAAACTTTCATTCACTGCCTCCTGATATTAGAATGTTGCTTCAACCAGTTTGCAATTGCTTGTGAAATTGGCAAACCAGTTAAATCCTCTAACCACAGCCATTGCCCCATTGGATTGACTTCTAGGAATATCCATCTGTCTTGATGAGTAACAATAAAATCCAATGCACCAAATTCAAGTTCTAACAATTTCATAAAATTATCAACACATTTCTTAATTTCTTGGGGTGGGTCAATACGAAAATGGGGGGTATTTGGAATATCATAGCGACGCCAGTCAACATTTGCGATTTTTGATTTTTGGGAATCAATAGCACAAACAAAGTGATCCTGTCCAACAACGGTGTATCGAACTTCAAATTTCTTTACAACATAGGGCTGAAGAACAATTGGATTTTCATCTGTACTGCCGAAATCTTCAAAATCAGAGACTGACAACTTATTCACATAAATTCCTTTATATGCTCCATCTGGATGCTTATAAAACTCCTGATTCATTAATTTTAGTACAACATCTGTATGCCTAGAAACAAATTCAATTAACTTAGCCTTGTTATTGCTTACTAAAATAGGAGGTATATGCAAGCCAGCTTGTTTTGCAATTTCCATTTGATAGTATTTATTCTCAGCTCGATAGGCTTCTCTAAGCCGGTTTAGCCATGGCACATGCCTAATATAATTATAAAATCCGATCAATGTTTTGTTCCACTCTCCTCGCCATATTTTAAAATTGTAATCTGTGTTGTCTTGTTCTTGTAATGTTAACTCTACAAAAGGTCTTCTAAGATATACAGAACTAATGGAGGAAGAACATATCCGACCTTCATTAATAGTTTCAATTATCCAATTCACTCCATCATATGTTATCGATGTTTCTTTAAGGGAATTAGTATCTAAATCTAAGCGATAAACATCGTCTTTATTTAGAAGGTTCAATATACGATCAGCGTGAATATCGTGTTTGTCCGTAATAGTCAAAACCATACAAGGCCCACTCTTGTTGAATGTTTTATTGAAACAAAAAGTGGAATAGTAGTGAAGGCAATCGCTGCTGTCAATCTATTTTATATAAAAATAGATTAATTAAATTTACCTCAAAAAAATGTGGTCAAATTTATATAGAATCCCGCATGGAATAATCCTGGATTCCATGAAGTCGGAAGGTTAACAGCGAAAGGTAAAGTCTCGGGATCCCGCCTTGGACCCGCCAGGGAGGATAATTTCCATCAAAATCCCAGGATCTCTAATAGTTAATTATAAAAGTCAAAGGACAGAACATTTCCTTTTTTTGATACTTTAAAGGCAACATATTGAAAGGCAGGGTTGGTTCACTCCTCCCCCGCCAGCAACGCTGCCTGGTGGTGTGAGGCCAACGCGCCCACGATCTCCTCCAGATCCCCCGCCAAGACCTGCTCCAGGCGGTAAAGCGTCAGGTTGATGCGGTGATCCGTCAAACGCGACTGGGGAAAATTATAGGTGCGAATCCGCTCCGAACGATCCCCGCTGCCCACCAGCGAACGCCGCTCCCGGGAACGCTCCCCGTCCGCCGCCTGACGCTCCTGATCATACAGTCGCGCCGTCAACACCTTCATCGCCTTGGCCTTGTTCTTGTGCTGCGACTTCTCGTCCTGACAAATCACCACCAGCCCGCTCGGCAAATGGGTGATGCGTACCGCCGAATCGGTGGTGTTCACACTCTGCCCACCCGGTCCCGAAGAGCGGTAGACATCAATGCGCAAATCCCGTTCGTCAAGGTGAACATCCACTTCATCCGCTTCCGGCAATACCGCCACCGTACACGCGGAGGTGTGAATGCGCCCGCCCGCTTCCGTCACCGGCACCCGCTGCACCCGATGCGCCCCCGATTCGAACTTCAATACCGAATAGGCCTTCTCCCCGGTGATCATGGCGATGACCTCCTTGTACCCCCCCAACGCCGTGGGAGAGCTGGAGAGAAGCTCCATACGCCAGCCGCGCAATTCGGCAAAACGAGTGTACATGCGGAATAAATCCCCGGCGAAAAGAGCCGCTTCCTCCCCACCCGTTCCGGCGCGAACCTCCAGAATGACATTCTTGGCATCGTTGGGATCCGATGGCAGCAACATGATGCGCAGAGCCTGGAAATCCGCCTCCTTTTTCGCTTGCAGCAGAGGCAGCTCCTCCTTGACCATTTGCCGCATGTCGGCGTCAAGTTGGGGATCATGGGCCATGGCTTCGGTGGCCTGAATCTCCTCCTCCAGTTTCTGATAGTTCCGAAAAGCGGTGACAATGGGGTCAAGCTCGGAAAACTCCCGGCTCATCGCGGTCAAGCGCTGGGTATCGGAAGCGGCGCGATCCGAAGAGAGGTGAGAAGCCAGTTCCGCGTGGCGTCTGGCGATGACGTTCAGTTTGTCGAAAAGGGACATGATGGCGCCCGAAGTAGGAAGTTGAAGTATCCTTTTAATATTTTATCTTTTAAGTATCAAAAAAAGAAAATGTTCTGTCCTTTGACGTTATTTGTTTATTTGTAAATTAAAAAATCGTAATTATTCAGACCCCTGCCCGGCACAGCAGGCCGAATCAAAAGACAAAGGAAAAGTCCCAGGGGTGCCCCCTGGACTCCATGGGGTCGGAAGTCAACAGCAAACGGAAGAGTCCCAGGGCGCTGCCCTGGACCCGTCGGGGGGGGATAATCCCCTCCAACCCACCTGAACAGATACAAACAATCAAAGTCAAAGGACAGAACATTTTCTTTTTTGATACTTAAAAGATTAAATATTGAAAGTCAAAAAGATCTATTCTTCAAGTTTGAAAATCTTTCGGGCGGCATCAACATATCGCGCCCCATCCTCTTCCGTGCCCAACTGTCGCAACTGGCTCACCGGAT
>JADGAQ010000158.1 GCA_015231925.1 Magnetococcales bacterium | reverse complement strand
CGCTGCAGGCCCGGCAGATGCGGGAGGACGATCCCGAGGTGTTGCCCCGCCTGGAACTGGCCGATGTGCCCGAGACCCTGTCGATTCCCGAGGGCACTCCGGACCGGGTGGGCGAGTTGCCCTGCGACTGGTTCGACCGTCCCACCAACGGGTTGGTCTACCAACAGGCCCTGATCGACCTGCCCCTGTTGCAGGATGACGAACTGGAGCTGTTGCCCCTGCTGGTCTCCTGTATGGCGGAGGTGGGCAGCGCCGGCCGGGACTATCTGGAGACCCAGGCCCTCATGGCGGGGGTCACCGGGGGTATCGGCTGTTATGCCGGGGTCCATTCCGCCATCTCGGAGGACGCCCCCGGACGGGGCATGCTGACGGTTTCGGGCAAGGCGCTGGCGCGCAACCAGGGGGCATTGGCCAAACTGCTGCGCGAAACCCTCGACCAGGCCCGTTTCGACGAGACGAACCGCCTGCGCGAGCTGGTGTCGCAGATGCGGGCCGCCGCGGAGTTGCGCATCGGGGATGCCGGGCATCAACTGGCCCTGAGCGCCGCTTCGGCTGGACTCTCCCCGGTGGGCGCTCTGAGCGACCGTTGGCACGGCATGCCGGCCATGCGCCGCCTCAAAGAGCTGGATCGGGCTCTGGAGAAGGAGCATCCCCTCGAACACCTGTCGGAGCGACTGGACGCCCTGGCCCGCCGTTTGCGCCAGGGGCGGCCCCGTCTCTTCGTGGCTGCAGAGGGTGAACATTTCGACAGCCTCTCCACGGCCCTCTCCGGGGTCTGGGAGGACCGTTCCGGCGAGTTGCGCCAGCCCGGCCTGCCGCTTTCACGTTTCGAGGCGAAGCAATGTTTCACCGGATGGGTGGCGGATGCCCATCAGGTGTGTCACTGCGCCAAGGCCTATCGCGCCGTGCCCTACAGCCATCCCGACGCCCCGGTGCTGACGGTGCTGGGCGTCTTTCTGCGCAACGGTTATCTGCATCGCGCCATCCGGGAGCAGGGGGGCGCTTACGGTGGCGGGGCGGGGTACGACTCCGACAGCCGCGCCTTCCGTTTCTACTCCTACCGTGATCCCCATCTGACGGAGACCCTGGACCATTTCGACCGCAGTCTGGAGTGGCTGGAGAGCTTCAACCATACGCAGCGCAGTCTGGAGGAGGCCATTCTGGGGGTGGTGGGTTCCATCGACAAGCCCGGCTCCCCGGCGGGCGAGGCCAAAAGAGCCTATCACGACCGGCTCAACGGGCGCACTCCCGAAGAGCGGCGCGGCTATCGCAGCCGGGTGCTGCAAACCGGCATCGAGGATCTGAAACGGGTGGCCCGCCTCTATCTGCGCCCGGAGCAGGCCAGCATCGGTCTGGTGGGGCCCTCCCGGCTGCTGGAGTCCAGTGAACTGCCCCTCGTTATCGAACGTCTGGTCTGATTTGTTTTTATGGCAACCAAAAAAGATTTTGCTTGTCAGCGTGTCGACAGCCTCCTAAGGTTTCCGAGGGGGGAGGGCCAATGCTACTCCGCCGTGCTGTTTTCGCAAACTGAGAACTGGGAGTGGACGAGGAATGACACAGTCGGTTAATGGTTCGATCAAGTGGTTCAGCAATGCCAAGGGGTATGGATTTATCGCTCCGGACAATGGTGGAGAGGATGTGTTTGTGCATTTTTCCGCGATTAACGGATCCGGTTTCCGCACTCTGGAGGAGGGGCAACAGGTGACCTTCGAGGTGGTGAAGGGAGCCAAGGGATTGCAGGCCGCCAATGTGGTGGTGCAAAAGGGCTGACAACCCGATCCGTTTTGGTGGAGAATGAGGCCCGGGGACCGACACGGTTCCCGGGCTTTTCTTTTTGGGCAGGGAGGCGTGGAGTGGATTCAGGGGAGCGGGCCTTTTTTCTGGAGGCGTTTCACGGCAAGACGCTGGTCTTCGCCCTGGGACACTCCAGCCCACACAAGTATCTGCCGGGTCTGGGGCGGATTCTGGGGGAGCTGGCGGCCTGCGGGGCCCGTCTGATCGTCATGGTGGCCAAGCGGGACCTTGCCGGGGCCTGCTGCGTCGAGTCCCTCCGGGAGGTGGCCAAAACCCTCTCCCTGGCCGAATTTTACCGGTGTTTCAACGAACGCTTCTCCCTCCTGTTCGTGGAGGTTCCCTCCGCCGATGATACCGCCTTCTGGCGGGAGATGACGCAGATAGCGGAACGCTTCCGCTTTTCCCGCCTGGTGGTGGGGGACGACCGGGGCGGGCTGCGGGACGATGCGGGCCGACTGGTCGACTACATGAGCCTGCAGCGGCTGCAACGCCGTTGTGCCCGCAAGGGTGGGGACGACCGGTTGCAGTACCTCTCGGAGATGTTGGAGGCCGGGGTGGGAGCCATCAGCCTCTGTCGTCTGCGGGAAGTGGAGCAGGAGCTGTTCACCTACGAGGGACATGGCACCTTTCTGGCCCGGCAGCACTACTGTTCAGTGCGCCGCATGGGTTTCGACGATTTCCCGGCGGCCACCTCCCTGATCCGTCAGGGGGAGCAGGCCGGTTTTCTGCTGCCCCGCTCCGAAGCCGCCATCGCCGAACTGCTGCTGGAGGGATATGGCGCCCTGATCGGGGGCACCCATCTGGCCGGGGTCTGTTCCCTGTTGACCGCCCCCTATCGCAGCGCCCGCGCCGGAGAGATCGTGGCCCTCTTCACCCTGACCCGTTTTCAGGGGGAGGGCATCGGGCGGCGCATGGTACACTCCCTGTTGCGGGAGGCCCGGCAGCGGCAGATGCGTTATCTTTTTGCCTGCACGACACGGGAGAGCGCCTCCGCCTTTTTTCAGAGGCTGGGCTTCCGCCTGGTGGCTCCTGCGCAACTGCCGGAAGGCAAGTGGCACGGTTATGACGCGGCGCGCAAGGAGCGACTCGCCTGTTTGCGCTACGATTTGACGGGAGGTTGAGCATGGGGGACGTTCTTGTCGTGGGAGCCGGCGTCATGGGCTGTGCCTGTGCCCATCGATTGCTGCAGGCCGGTTATGCCGTCACCCTGCTGGAACGCTCCTTTCCGGGCGCGGAATCTTCGGCGGCGGCGGCGGGGATTCTGGGCGCCCAGTCGGAAGTTTCCGAGGCGGGTGCCTTTTTCGAGCTGTGTCTGGCCAGTCGCGGGATGTTTCGGGAGTATGCCCGGGAGTTGCGGGAACTCTCCGGCGTGGATGTGGCTTACGAGGATTCGGGCGTTCTGGAAGTGGCGCTGGATCCGGGAGAGGGGCGCATCGTGGCGGGGCGGGCCCTGTGGATGCTGGACCGGGGCTTGCGCGTCGAGGTTCTCGACGATATCCGGGCGCGGGAACTCGAACCCTCCCTGACCCGTCGTCTGGTGGGGGCCAACTTCTATCCCGACGACCATCAGGTCGACCCGGTGCGTCTGGCCCAGGCGCTGGCTTCGACGGTGGCCCGCCTGGGAGGGCGTTTTCTGGCCGGGGAGCAGGTTGTCGGCCTGGTGCTGGAGGCGGATCGGGTGGTCGGGGTGCGCACCGTTGCGGGTCTCCATCGCGCCGAGGCCGTGGTGGTGGCGGGAGGGGCCTGGAGTTCCGGCATGGCGGATCTGCCGCCCCTGCGCACCGCCATCAAGCCCATGGCGGGGCAGATTCTGCTCGGAGAGGCCCGTCCCCCTCTGATGCGCCGCGTTGTCTACGGCCTGAAGGGCTATATCGTGCCGCGCGCCGATGGGCGCATCCTCATGGGATCCACCCTGGAGGATCGCGGTTTCGACAAAGCGGTGACCATCGGTGGCCTGCAGCGCATCAGCACCATGGCCACGGAGCTGGTGCCGGGGCTGGCCGCCGTTCGCCTGGCGCAAACCTGGTCCGGTCTGCGCCCGGCCACCCTGGACAATCTTCCCCTGCTGGGGGCGGGGCCTCTGCCGGGTCTCTTTTTCGCCGCCGGCCATTTCCGCAACGGCATCCTGTTGACCCCCGTCACGGGGCAGGTGATCGCCGATCTGGTGCAGGGTCGGCAGCCGGCGTGGGATATTCGACCGTTTGCGCCGTGAGTCTTCTGTATAAAAACCGATTGAGTGTGCGAGGAGAACAGGTTAGTATATAACCAACATATACGGAATGTTCCGTTTTCAAGGTCTCGGCAGCGATGGAAATCGATTGGGGATGTGTTGTCGGTTTTGACTGGGACGCCGGAAACAGGGGAAAGAACGCGCGAAAGCACGGTGTTACGGATCAGGAACTGGAGGAGGTGTTTCTGGACACTCCCTTGATTGTTGCAGACACTGCTCACAGTGGAGCGGAACCCCGCTATCATGCCCTTGGCCGGACCAGTCGTGGTCGGGAACTGCATGTCACCTTCACCATGCGCCATGGCAACACCCGGATACGCATCATTTCCGGAAGGCCAACGAATCGAAAGGAGCGTGTTTATCATGAAACCTCTTAAACAGGTTCCTTCGTTTGCTACGGAGGATGAGGAGCGGGACTTCTGGGATCAACACGATTCCACGGAATACGTGGATTGGTCGAAGGCCGAGCGGGTGGTTTTTCCCAATCTGAAGCCCTCCACGCAAAGCATTTCGTTGCGTTTGCCGCTGAGCCTGTTGAATGGGCTGAAGGTGGCGGCCAACAAGCGGGATGTGCCGTATCAGTCCCTGCTCAAGGTTTGGCTGGCGGAAAAACTGGCGGAGAATTCCTGACCTTATGGATGAACTCCTGATCCGTGCCGATGATGATCATGTGCAGCGGGAGCGCCGCAAGGCCAAGGAGTTGAAGCGCTCCTCCTGGTGGATCAACCGCATCGGGGAGGGGCGTTGTTACTGGTGCGGGGAGCGGTTTCATCCGAAGGAGTTGACCATGGATCATGTGACGCCCCTGATTCGGGGGGGCACGACCTCTCGGGCCAACTGTGTGCCGGCCTGTGCGACCTGCAACCGGGACAAGGAGAATCTTACCGGACAGCAGTGGCGGGCTAAACGTGAAAATGATTAGTATTTATTTAAGAGGGTCTTGCAAAACTCCCGAGGTATTGCCGGGTGATGGTATTGATTTTTTGACTTTCAATATTTTATATTTTCAATATCAGGAAAAGAAAATTTTCTGTCCTTTGATGTTTCAATTTATATTCGTTTAGTCAATCAAGACCCATTGCTTCTTCGTTTTTTGAAGTTTGTTCTTAATTAATCCATTATTAGAGATATGGCGATTAGCAGGGTAATATTTATTGCCGCGAACAATACCGAATAACTATAATTATCGTTATATCATGAAGCGATAAGGTTTGGTGATTTGATCTCAGCGGTGATCCGTTGTGCCTGCGAGGGCGAAGAGGATTCCTGGTCTTGACTTTAGGCCTGAACTGTTGAATTCTTGTTCCATTCCGACGAGGCTGAAAATCCGGATGATGAATTACACCGGACAAAATTCGGGCGCGAAGGAATTGGTGCTGGTATTGATTGTGTCAATTCATTACGGGAAGGAGAAGATCGTTGAAAAAAGTATGTCTCGTCTTGTTGTTATTTATGGTTGTTCCGGCTTCGACCTCGTTCGCTGCCGGACCAAGTCAAAGCTCCATAGATAGACTATTTGTTGCGCAAAATATCCAAGAGTCGATGAAAGACCTGATCAGTTTGGTGACGAAGCAGGCCGATTCGATGGCATTACCAACGGTTGAAAAGTTTTTTGGAACTGCTAAACCGAGCAGTCAGCAGGTTAAGATTTATGAGGAGTATGTTGCAACGATTATTGAAAAGCGCAACAAAATCATGGCAGAACACTTTTCTTGGGAGGTGATGAAGCCGGTATATGTGAAAGTTTACCAGGAAGCTTACACGCAGGATGAAATTGACGCTATGATTGCATTTTATGAGAGTAAGGCTGGTAAGTCGAGTACTGCGAAAGCAGCGATTGTAATGCAGAAAACTACAGAGCTTCTTCAGCCATCCACCGTTAAAATGATGCAGCTCATTCAAACAGCCGTGAAAGAGACCGTTCAGGAAATATCAAATAAATACAAATAGATTCCCCTCTGTTTGCCCGCCTTTCCCGAGCCGTTTGGAATGAGCCTCGCTGTCTCCTTTCCAAGGAAGCGGACAGGTCGTATTCCGGGGCTGAGTCTTGCAGTCGCACCGGTTCCCAGGAACTGCGCTCACGCCCCTCCGTTTCCCTCCCGACCGGGATAATAGTCAAATAACTGGGTATCTGTTCAGACCGCGGGAAGTCGGGTCGACGATCCCCACAAGGGTCCGGGGCAGCGCCCTGGGACTTTGCGGGAAAATATATTAAATTTTTTGATTTTTAATATGGTGCCCTTTAAGTATCAAAAAAAAGGAAATATTCTGTCCTTTGACGTTTCTATCTTTAATTCGTTTATATCATCAAGATTTATTGTGTCGCGGTTTTGCTATTGGTTCATAATAATGGAAATATTCTGTATAGAACAAACAAAGTCAACAGACAGAACATTTCCTTTTTTTGATAGTTAAAAGACAAAATATTGAAAGGATTTATCGCTCTAAGCAATCCTCCCTCTTTTCCAGATAGAAACAGGCCTGATCCCCATCCCCCACCCGGTTCGACTCGGTGGCCAAAGCCTCGAACTGCTCGATCTGCTCCGCAGAAAAGAGGTCGCCAAGGGGATTCTTTTGCCTCGAACGCGGGTCGAGCAGGGGAATATCCCATTCGTATTGCACGCTGCCCCAGAATTGAAACGCCGTGGAGTCGTAAAACACCTCCCGGACAGCGAAACCGGCCCGTTGCGCCAGGGAGCGCATGGCCGCTTCGGTGGGCAGACAGAGGTGACGCGGGGCGTCGAGCTGCACCCAGTTGCTTCCATAGGTGCGCCAGGCCAGAGACCCGGCCAGGGGCAGGCGAACCAGCAGGTAGGCCCCCTTGTGCAGACAGCGGTTGGCCTCCCCCAGCAACTGCAGGGGATCGGCCAGATGTTCCAGGGAGTGGTGCATCATCAGGAAGTCGAAGGGTTCCCGCACCTGGTCGAGAGGGGTGTCCAGCACCCGCAGCGTCTTCCAGGACCAGGGTTGCGCCACATAGGGATCGATGCCCGTCAAATGGTCAAATCCCGACTGGTAAAGCCGGATCAACAGGTTTCCCGAACCGCTGCCGATATCGGCGACGCGCTGCTCGGGGCGCACGGCATAGGGACGCAGCCAACTCCAGAGCGGGGAGGGGCCGAAGAGAGCCGCCGCCAGACGCTGCCAGGGCCGGGAGTCGGGATAACCGGCCAGAAGGCGTTGCCGGCGCAGAAAGCGTTTGACCCGCTCGGGGAAAGCGTTCAGCGCGGCGGGGTTGACGGGGTTGTGGGAGTAGTAGTCCTGGCCGTAGTAACGCCCCAGATCGGCGGGAACCTCCACGATGAAGAGCGAGTGACAGGCGGCGCACTCTTCGTAAAGGAAACTCTCCCTTAACCCGAACATCATCTCCCGCGCCTGGAAGGAGTGGTTTCCCCGATTGTTACCGCAGAGGCGACAGGAGGCCATCTCAGGCCCGCCACAAAGGTTTGTCGGCGGATCCGGAAGAGGATGAACCACCTCCCCCCGATTTGGGTTCGAAGGCCAGACACTCTTTTCCGGAGGCGGCAAGCACCTCCTGGGAAGGCATCATGCGGGTTTTGAAATTCAACACCCTGCACCCCCGAGGGAAGTTGGCATCCCAGGTGATCCAGTAGTGGCGGCAGCGGGTACAGTCGATGCGCGGCCTTCCCGCTTCTTGATCTGCGGCCATGGCGAAGCTCCTCCAGGAGGATCGACGGCGTTCAGGTGGAGATATATTTTCTGACTTTCAATATGTTATCTTTTAAGTATCAAAAAAAGAAAATGTTCTATCCTTTGACTTTCCGTAACTATTCAGACCCCTGAACGGTGCAGCATGATCGTGTCAACAGCAAACGGGAGAGTCCCAGGGCGCTGCCCTGGACCCGTCGGGGGGGGATAATCCCCCCCCCGAACCCCCGTATATCGGAATAGTTACGACTTCCCGCTTATTATCTATTTGGACGGTTCTGAACAATTGCTTCGCCGTATTCGCCATCGGCTCGTTATTCTAGCCGGAAACGTGGCGCATGCAAACCATCGCCTACCACCAAAAGAGCGGATAGCGCCGGGTGGGGGCGAGATTGTTGAACAGCAGGGCCACGGTCAGCATGATCAGAGCGCCGCTCGCGGCGGGCATCAGGGGATAGAGAAAGCCCAATTGGCGTAGTTCGGGAGAGCCGATCACGGCGAGCAGGGCGGTGGCTCCTCCCGGAGGATGCAGGGTGCGGGTGAGCTGCATGAGGGCGATGGCTCCCGACACGGCGAGGGGTGCGGCCAGCCAGGGGATATCCCCCAGCAGTTTGTAGCAGACCACGCCGACCAGGGCCGAAAGGAGATGTCCGCCCACCAGATTGCGCGGCTGGGCCAGGGGACTGGTGATGGCGCCGTGAACCAGCACGGCGGAAGCGCCGAAGGAGCCGACGAGCAGAAGCTGGTCGGCGGGCAGCAGGGTGAAGTGGATCCAGGAGAGCAAACCGATGCTGACCATGGAACCCAGGAAGGACCAGAGGATCTCCTGGGAGGAGACGGTCGGCGGGGCCACGGAGGTGGGGCGCATCTTGCCCGCGAACGCCGACAGCCAGCCCGGCGGGAAGGCGCCCTTCGCAGGGGCATCCCGTCGGGAGGAGGGGTCGCCGGGTTGGTTCGACGCGCTTTCAGGCAAAGAGGTCGACCGGTTTGTAGCTGGAGGGCATGCCGGTGACAGGCACCTTCGGCCCGGTGTGGAGTGGGGAGTTGTGGTCGGTCGGCACCGGCTCGATGCGCTTTTCGCCGTATTTGGTTTCGAATTTCTCCACCTGTTTGGCGGCGTATTCGGCAACCTTTTCCGCCGAAACCCGGGTGCGCACCAGGATGTCCCGTGGCTCGGCGACCGTGCGGGAGACGCGGGCTTCGCTGGAGGCCTGGGCCTGGGCCACGGCGCGGGCGCTGACCTGTTCGGCGTTGTTGGTGCGGATCTCCGAGGCGGTGTGAACCAGCCGGGAGTGATCCACCTGGGGTGATTGGGTGGAGCCGTGCGTGAAGGAGTCGGGAAGAGCGTTGATCATGGCATGCTCCGGTGTGTGGAAGTGTTACCTGTCCTTGTTCGCTTTATCGGCACCGTGTAAAAGATCTTGAGCCTTTTTTTCGCTCCACGCACCATTTTTTTTTGGGTACCACGCGGAGCGGCGTTTGGCAAGGGGAATCGACCCTGATCGGCAGCGAGCGGGAAGGATGCGGTATGGAAAAACTGGCCCTTTTTGACCTGGACAACACCCTGTTGGCCGGAGACAGCGACTATCTCTGGGGGCGTTATCTGGTGGAGCGTGGTCGGGTCGACGACTCGGACTACGAAGCGCGCAACCGGGCCTTTTACGAGGATTATCGCCACGGGGTGCTGGATATCCAGGCCTATCTGCGCTTTCAGCTGGGTTTTTTGGCTCGGGAATCCCGCGCCACCCTGGAGAGTTGGCGGGAGGAGTTTCTGGAACGCATGATCCGGCCCATTCTGCTGCCCAAGGGGCAGGAGTGCATCCGGCGGCATCGGGAAGAGGGCGCCACGGTGTTGATCATCACCGCCACCAACCGTTTCGTCACTGAGCCCATTGCCCGGCTGTTGGGGGTGGACGACCTGTTGGCCACGGAGGCGGAGGAGAACGCCGACGGCAGCTTCACCGGGCAGCCCCGGGGTACACCCTGTTTTCGCGAGGGCAAAATCCGCCGTCTGGAAGCGTGGTTGCAACAACGGGACGCCACTCCGACGGAGACCTGGTTCTACAGCGACTCCCGCAACGATCTCTTCCTGCTGGAGAGCGTGCATCATCCGGTGGCGGTGGACGCCGACGCGGTGCTTGCGGAAGAGGCGACCCGGCGCGGCTGGCCCTGCATCTCCTTCCGGTAGGGCGTGTTGACATTCACCATCTTTTGGTCCCTGGCCGCGTTGCAATCCGG
>JADGAQ010000157.1:2380-9944 GCA_015231925.1 Magnetococcales bacterium | reverse complement strand
GGCTGGCCTGGAGCCTGATGCGGGCCCAGGTGGTCGGACTGATCGCCGAAATGGGTGCGCTGGCTATTGCGGCGGGACGACTGGCGTTTACGCCCATCGGCGCGGTACTGACCGCCGCCGGTATCGCGGCCTATGCCTTCTCCAAGGCCACCGAATCCACCGTGCCGCCTTTGTTGGAAAACGCCGTCGCCCTGCGCAAAAACCGGGAAGCGGCCCAGGAGAAAATCAAGACCCTGGTGGAGTTGAAACAGACCCTGGAGAACACCAAGGCAGGCAGCAAGGAGCATATCGAAGCGGAAGAGAAACTGGCCAGCCTGCTGCCCGAGGCCAATCTTTCGCTCGACGCCCAGGGGCGCATCATGGCCAAGGTGGGCGATGCGGCTGAAGACAACGCCGGGAAGCTGAACCGCTTCATCGATCAACTCAAAACCAGGGACCAGTTCGATCTGGCCTCGCAATTGGAGACCCAGGCCAAAGCCCTGCGGGAGACCCGCAAGGAGCTGGACGCCTTCCAGGAGAGCATGTCGAAACGCTACGGCGCCACTGGCGGCACCCAGTCGCCTGCCCAGAAAAACTGGCAACAGATCGACCGCCTGAATGGCACCCTGGAGAAAAACAAGGTCACCGGCAGCGAGCTGCGCCGTACCCATGAGGAGGTGGCAGCCGCGATCAACAAGACGATGCAGGAGGCGAAAAAGGCCGGTCTCTCCGTGGAAGAGTTGGGTGCTGCCATGGATGGCATCCATGCCGATCCACAAATGAAAGAACAGATCATCACCCTGTTCCGGGCCATGACCGGCGAGGCATCTTCCGCCACCGGCAAGGTCGCCACCCTGGCAGACAGCTTCAAGCAATTCTCGATTGCCATCTCCGGCCCAGTGGCCGCCGCCAAAAAGGGTCTGGTGGACGCCATTGGCGCCGCCGATCTGCAACTGGGAAAATACAACGAGGCCCTGGTGCTGCACCGGGGCAAGCTCAAAGACGCGGTGGATGACGAGACCAAATCCTGGAAGGCTCTGGTCGATGCCGCCACATCGGCTTTCGAGACCACCACCACCGCCCTGGATGAGCAGTTCGCACGACGCCGCGCCCGTTTCCAATCCGAAGTGGATTTTTATCAGGCCACGGAACACAAACGCTCGTCGTTCATGATCGAACAGGCAAACCAGGAGGCCGAGGCCCGGAAGTTCTCCCAGCAGGCCATGCTGCAGGCGACCAACGCTTTTGTGATCGAGGAGACCAACGCCAGACTGGCCGCAGCCCGGCATTACCAGACCGAGGCTTTGTCTCTCTCCCAGAGGGAGTACCAGACCAAGATCGACAACGCCAAACGCCTCGGACTCGATGCCACCCGCATCGACGAGGAGCGGCTGCAATCCCAGAGGCGCATTCTGGAGAAGGTCGAATCGGCCTATCGGCAGAACATCGACAAGCTGATCGCCGAGGAGATGCGCCACCGGGACGCCGCCCGGCAACTGGCCGAGCAGAGGAAGGATTTCAACGCCTCGGTGGCCGACCGCATCCAGGGGATCGCGGAAAAAGGGATGGACCCGGTCCAGCTCTACGCCGCCCGCCAACGGCGCATTGCCCAGGAACAGACCCAGGCGGAAGCCGCTCTGCGGGAGGGAAATTATGAGGCGGCCCGTAGGAATGCCGACAAGATGATCGCCCTGGCCGAGCAGACCTCGGAGGCGGTGCGGGTCGGCAACCAGGAGGTGGTCGGCGCAAACGAGGCGGCCACCCGCTCCATCGCCCAGATGCAAAAGGCCGCGCAAATCGAAAACCAGGCCTTCCAGGAAGAGAGCAACGCCCATCAAGCCGCCGCCGACAGCCTGCAGAAAAAATCCGCCGCCGCAACCGATGCCCTGGCCAGAGTCCGTGATGCAGTCAAGGAGGTGGACGACGCCCTGGCCAGGGATCACACCATGCTCATCAACGCCAACATGGAGAAGATCCGCGCCGCCGGTACCGAAATCGACGCCCTGCTGGAGAAAAAAGAGCGGGTGGTGCAGATCAAGGCCGAACTCCAGGGGGGTGCGAACGCGCTCGATACCGTGGTCGGCAACGTGCTCCAGGGGGCGACCGGCAAGGTCCAGGCGAGTCTCGATGAAGTGTCCCGCGTTTTTGCGAAGTTCAAAACCGAGCTTTCCGGCTGGCAACCGGAGGTGAAGGCCAGTTTCGACACGGTTTCTGCCAGCGGGGCCATCGATGGTCTACTGGCCAAGTTCCAGGAGTTCAAAACCACCGTCGCCAGCAATCCGGTCCAGGTGCAGGCAGAGACCGGGCAGGCTCTCTCCGCAATCGAGGCGGTGCGCAGCAGTGTTGCGGCCCTGCAGGACAAGACGATTACCATCAACGTGATCCGTCAAGAGACCGAAGCCCATTCCCAGGGTGGCCTTGCAGGTTTCGCCCGTGGCGGCTTTCTGCCCGGCTGGGGTGGCGGGGACAGGATCCGCGCTTTGCTGGAAGCAGGCGAATTCGTCCTCAACCGGCACGCTGTACGGCTCTACGGCCTGGACCGGCTCTACGCCATGAACCGAATGAAGCTGAATCCGGCGGACCTTCCCCGGTTCGCCCAGGGTGGGTTGGTCTCGTCCGTCAGGATGCCCGCCATTCCACGGTTCGAATTCGGTGGCGTCGTGCGCCGATTGGTGATTCCGACGATCACGCAGGTGGCGTTGGCCGGAGGAGGTGCGGTCACGCCTTCGGTGGAGGGGGTGGTCAACCTCAATCTGACCGTGAACAACCGCCCGGAAGCCTCCCTGCGCGGGGACCGGGAGAATGTCCGTCGGTTCGTGAATGCTTTGCAGGAGATGCAACGGGGGATGCGATGAAACAGCTTGGCGACCTGATCTTGCCCGATTCCATCCAGTGGACCAACCGTTACGCCTGGGCGCCAGTTGCCGTCGAGACCGCCCGCACCCTGGGTGGATCCCAGGTGGTGTGGTCGGCACCCCTGGTGGGTGGCCGTCCCATCGACCTGGAGGCAACGGACGATGTGACATGGCTTTCACTCGGTCAGGTCCAGGCAATCCACGCCATGGCCGTGCAGCCCGGCGGCGTTTTCACCTTCATCTGGGAGGGCGAAGAGTTCCAGGTGATGTTCCGCCATCAGGATCCACCCGCGATCTCGTTCACCCCCATTCGGCCTCACAGCACGCTTTTCAACGGTACGATCAAGCTCACGGAGATATAACCATGTCCATCGAAAGCCAGCAGATCCTTTTCATGAAATCCCAGGTCGTCAGCGACACCGCTTCCAACGGCGGACGCATGTCCACCGTGGAGATCCCGGACGGCGTCAAGAACAACGTCTGGCCGGACGTGCCCGCCAGTGAGCGGACGACCGGTTCCACCAAATACCGCAAGACCTTCCTCAAGATCGCCAGTCCCGACAACCTCATGTTGTACGATGCCCGGGTGTTCGTCGAAACGCCCACTCCCGGCGGGGACCGGGTGGTGATCTTCCAGGGCACCCAGACCGATACCCAGGGCAGCATGAATGCCTCGCCGCTTTTGTTCGGCTGCGGCACGCTGAACGCCAACGTCTCCATCGGGGCCACCACCCTCCAGGTGAACGTCGAGGCGCAGACCGACTGGATTTTCAATCCGAACCAGTTGATCCGCATTTCCAACAAGACCTCCGTGGCCGATCTCTCCGGCCAGGAGGAGTTCGTGCGCATCAAGAACCTGCCGTCGGCGGTTTCCTGGAACGGCAATCTGGTGGCCCTGACCCTGGCAGACGGCACCTCTCTGGAAAACTCCTTCCTGGCCGCCAACACCCGGGTGGCCTCGGTGATGGAGTGCGGCGACCTCCGGGCCAAAGTCGATACCTGGGGCGTCTCGTCCGCCTCCGGCACCTATGGCGGCTGGAACGGCTCCGGCAGCGCACCCACAACGCTTACGGATCTGCGCATGGTGGATCACATCGCCGGAATCGAGCAGACATGGACCATCACTTTCACATCGGCCACGGATTTCACCTGTGCTGGTGACACGGTCGGATCGGTCGGCACCGGTAGCAGAAACAGCGCCTTTGCACCCACCAACCCGGACCACGCCAGACCGTACTTCACCTTGCCCGCCACCGGTTGGGGCGGCACCTGGGCCAGCGGCAACATCCTGTCGTTCAAGACCCATCCGGCGACGATTCCGATCTGGGAGAAACGAACCGGTGCGCTACTACTTCGGCATGTCGCTGCGGGGCGACACGCCCAACACCCACAAATCCCTGTTGCACCAAGCCGTAGAAAATATAGTGGACAATTCAACGTTCGCATCGCCAAAGATCTTCACCGTCGATTGGCCATTGAAGCAGAACGGCAGGGAGTTTCCCTCAATGCATGGGTATCCAACAAACTTGCGTCAGTGTAAAGCTCAGTAGGTTTGAGTCACAACGCCAACCCTGCAAAGCTGATTTCACCCTTGATCACCGAGCCATGGCCAGAGCTTTCTGCAATGCCTCCGTGAACCGCTTGGGGAAATTTTGCAATGCCACCTTGCGCACGGTCTCGTGAAAGCCGAACCTGGGCTTGAGCCGCACCTGCCGGGAAAACAGGTACATCAGTTTTATCCGTTCACGGCGCCCCTTGCCGGTGCGGCGCCAGACTCCTTTGACGCTCGACCCCTTGCGGATGGGGGCGATAAAGTAGCCCTTCCTCTGCAACATCGCGCCGGGGAAGCTGCCGGGCCGGGTGATTGATGTCGGGGTGGGACGCGCCCCGACTGGGACGCCCAGGTCTTTTCCGAACAGGCCGCTCTTGCTGCCGCCAGATTCCTGCAAGGCCATGAACGGGTCCAACACCCTCACCGATGCTTGCAGGTCGCTCTTGTTCGCCGCCCGGACGTGGATGTGCGATTCCGTACTCGATATGGATGAGTCTGATGGCCTGCTGGAAACTCAACGCCCCTTTGTGCGGAACGCGGAGTTCGTTCCGGGGCGGCAGTTTGATGCCGTCGGTCTCCCCGGTCAGCTTCAGCGCCTGGACAAGCCGTTCCAGGCCATTGGCAATGGCAGCCGCGCCCTGGACGTGACGATCCGTGCAGCCGAATCTGCCATTTCTGCGAATGGCCGGAAGAACCTCGGAGGTGACCCCGCGCTTGAAGCGTTTGGCTTCCGGCTTGGTGGAGCCGAAGATCAGGGCGTACAGGCCGGACTCGTTGACGAAGTTGGTTTGTTGGTTGCGGCCAAGGCTGTCGATGACGTCCAATTTCTGGACATCACTGGATCCACATGGGAGTCCAAAGCCTGCCTGGAGTTTCCATACCCCATCACCCGGCAGACATCCCCGGCGTGGAACCACGGTGCGCCGTGCTCGTCGAGGGAGATCCTGACCTGTGGGATGGAAACTTGCCCAGGCGCGATCCGTGGCCGCCGGGATGTTTTTGGCGGACGAAGCCGACCCGTCGGCGAACAGGCCTGCGCCTGCCTCACCCAGCGCGCCCTTGATCGCCATGCCGACCCGCACCCAGTCGTGATGGGACAAACACATTGTTGATGGATTGGGTTTGACCCATTATAATATTTCTTGACGGATTTTTAGTTTTTGCCATGATTCAGTATCTTCAGGTTTATCTGTTCTGGGTTAACTCTTTTGAGACAGGAAGCAAACCGCCATGGATCCCATCACCCCAGTGCTGATCGCCGCCGTACCCTACCTTGCCGATAAGGTAGGAGGACACATGATCAAGGATGCCTACGATCAATTCAAGGAATGGCTCAAGGTTCATCTGGGTCAGGAACATGAAGCGACCTATGCGCTGGGCTCCCTGGAGAAACGGCCTACTTCGGAGGGGCATAAAATGGTGCTGGAAGAGGCGTTGGCCAATTCTGGGCTGATCTTGGACGCGGAAGGGGAGCAACTGCTTACGGCCTTGAGGAAGGCATTACCGGATGCGACAGTCTCGATACACAATACCCAGATCAATGTGAATCATGTCAGCGGCGGGCAGGTGGCGGGTACCATTCATAACCATGACAGGGATGGTTCCCGATGAACTCCAGCAATTCCACAGAGATTAACGTGGGAACGGTCGGTCAAGGAGGCCAGGTCGGTAATACAATCTACAATTGCTACCCGCCCACGCCATCTTTACGACTCGACCTGCACCCGGTTAAGTGGCAGTCCTCCAACACCTCCCGGTTTCGCTATTCCTCCCAGGGCACACAGGTGTTCAGCCGGCAGGAAGAGCAGGCGCGGCTGCGCCAGTTTCTGAATTCTTGCAACACACCATTTTGCTGGTGGATGATCGGCGGACCGGGGGGGATGGGCAAAAGCCGGTTGGCCTTCGAACTGGCCTTGGAGGCTAGCCAGAACGGATGGGAGGCAGGTTTTCTTCCTCCTGGCACCGGATCGCGGGAGCGCCACACCCTGATGCAGACGTTGCCGGACGAATGGCCCTCGCGTCCCACCCTGCTGATCCTCGATTACATTGCCGGAGAGGAAGAAGAGACCGGGGTATCGGTGGCCTGCCTGGCTCGTCGGGGCAAGTCGACTGAGCCACTGCGGTTGTTGCTTCTGGAACGCGATACGAATCCGGAGGCTCCCTGGTGGCCCAGGTTTTGGGGGAGCGGAGAGCAGTTGAGCATTCTGGAAGAGAGCCGGTATGATTTGCCTCTGACCCTCGCACCCCTTCCCCTGGAAGCGATGGCACTTATCGTGAAAGAGTGGCCGGGCGCGAAGCCCCCTGCTGCCCAGTGGCACTCACTCTTGCAGAGGCTCCATTTCGGCGGACGTCCCCTCTATGCCGCTTTTCTCGCCGATGCTTTGGAGGCGATCCTGGTCGGGGGCAGAGAGCAATGGGATGATCGTTCTCTGGTCACGAGAGTACTGAAGCGGGAGCAGTCCCATTGGAAACAGAGCGGAGTAACGGACAAGGACATCCATCTGCTGGTGTTGACCACCCTCTGCGGCGGACTGGACACCAGCCGCAAAGATCTGCCCAAGTATGTCAGGAAGCTGCTGAAGTCCGCTGCCCAGGTCCAGGAGCCAGATTTTTCTGCCCGCTGCCTGACCATGACGGGGCATACCTTGGACGAAGCGCAACCCCACCTTTTTCCCCTGGAACCGGACCTGCTGGGCGAACTGCTGTTTCTGGAGGAGTTGCGGCCCAAATCGCCGACAGCGGAGGATCCTCATGCTAAAGTCCGGCGTAATAGTCTTGCCACCGCCTGGGCACTGAATCCTTTACGGGTGTTTGCCACCCTTTCCCGCGCCGCCCAGGACTTTCCAGATCATCCTGGACTTTTTGTCTTGGCCAAGAAGGTGCCGGATGGTCTCCTGGGACGCTTGTTCTGGGCGCAAATGGTGGTCAACGTCATCGCGTATGCGGGGGGCGTCAAGACTTTCCAAGCAAGTGATCTTCTGAATCTGCTTACCGCCCTGGCCCGGGATCATGACGGGGAAGCCCCGTTGCGGGAGTTGCAAGCCAAGGGCGCGTTCAACTTGATCAACGCTTATGGCAATGCCGGCCAGATCGACGAGGCCCGTGGGCTCTACGAGGCCATCGCCGCCCTGGCCCGGGATCATGACGGGGAAGCCCCGTTGCGGGAGTTGCAAGCCAA
>JADGAQ010000157.1:0-2280 GCA_015231925.1 Magnetococcales bacterium | reverse complement strand
TTATGGCAATGCCGGCCAGATCGACGAGGCCCGTGGGCTCTACGAGGCCATCGCCACCCTGGCCCGGGATCATGACGGGGAAGGCTTTCTGAGGGAGATTGCCCTGGCCAGGGCGACTTTAGCTATGACGTACTTCCTTTCCACACCACTCAACCTCGGGGGTAAGGATGAGACAATTCTGTAGCACTGCACCTCCATGACCTCTCCCGGTCCACCTTCACCATCACCGGCTTGAAATGCAGTTCCTCCGAATCGCTCACCTGCAACCGCCCGATGGCGTGGCAGATGGCCGACAGGGTGCGCTGGGCGATCTCTTCCGCCTGCCGGTTCGGATTGATCAGATTGAGCCGGTCAAAAAGTTTGCGTCCGGCCAGTGGGCCATCCAGGACATCCATTTCCATCCACAGGTACTGCCCGGAACCGGTCTTGGTGGCCCGCATTTCGCTGTTAATGATCTGCACCCGGTAGTCGCCTGGGGGCAGGGTTTCGAACGGTTGCGACGGATCCACCTGGGAGGCGTCGAAGGTTCCACCGAGTTGTGCCATTTCTCTCTCCTCATGCGGTGTGGGTGTTTTGTTTGCCCGTGAGATGCTCTTCCAGGGTGGACCACTCCATGGACATCTCCGGGGGAAGGCCGTAGCGATTTTTGGCCAGGAAGGCGGGCCGCTCCTGGGTGAACAGCCCCCGCTCGCCGGTGCCAACGGCCCGGTTGATCCGGCACACCTCGGCCCAGATCAGGGGTTCGAGCCAGTCCACCGAGTCCATGACCACGCTTTCGAAGTCGTGCTGCTCAATGAGCAGGCTGTCGAGGGCCTCCAGCACCTCGCCGAAGGTGCGGGAGATCGGAAAACTGGTGACCTGCAGCAATCCCAGGCCGTCTTCGGTCAGGATGAAAACCGGTTTTGGGGCGCAGGCCGCGAGCGTGCTTTTGCCGACTCCGGCCACGCCGTAGACCAGAATCCGGGGAGGAAGAAGCGCCTGCTGCCGGTTGAGAGAGGCGAGCGAAATGGCCATCACAAACCTCCCCGGCCCGCAGGCCGTTCGAGCTTGAAGGTCGGTTTGCCTACCTTGAGGGTTCGGGCCGCCTCGAAGAACTTCCGGATGGAGGTGGGCCAGGCGGTGTAGCGACTCTCCGGCACCCGGTAGGCGACCTCGACATAATCCGTGGGGTCTTCCCCGGACTCCTTGATTTTCCCGACCAGTTCGGCCAGCTTCTCCTGGTCCCATTCCGGCTTTTTGGGCAGGTCGGTGATGACGATGAAGGGGCCGTCGTCGAAGCGGACGATGCCGGTGGGTTTGTTTTTCTGGTTGCGGACCAGAGCGGCCCGGTCGTTGTAGCGGTGCGCGATGGCGTCGTCGATGCTGGCCTTGATCGCCTTGGCGCGGTTCAGGTGGGCGTCGGTTTCGTCCAGAAGAGTGGCCAGCGACTCGATATCGAGATCGGCCACCTGGGCAGTGGGCTGCTCCGGCAGATCGTGAATGGACAGAGTTGTGTTCATGCGCAATATTCTCCTTAAAGTTTCTTCCGGTCCCTGATGCCGCCAAGGCTGATTGAAAAGCCGGGGGTGGCGCCGCCCAAGGAGTTGCGGTGGGGGTATTTCCCGATTGGGTATTGCATTCCCCCCAAGCCCCGGTTTGTTTCGTTTCGTGCCGAAGCCGTCATGCTTGGCTTCTTACCCCTTACATACCGGCGGGATTCGGAATCTGTCGGACTTTTTTTTCGAGACCTGCCGTCTGAGGCGATTCCGGATTCTTCTGTGTCATGCTGGAGCGGTCATCCATCGCTCCATACCCCTTACATACCGGCGGGATTCGGAATCTGTCGGACTTTTTTTTCTGCTGCCTGTCTGGGTGAGGCGATTCCGGGTTTTTCCAAGAGCATCGTAGAGTCTGTGGCGCGGGATCCCCGCCGAGGCGGAAAGTTCGGAAACGGTCGTCTCCTTCAGCCGTTCGGCGATGTTGCGCAGGGAGGGGGGAAGCCGACCCAAAAGACGGGAGATATCGGTTTGCAGTTCGACGGCCTCATGCCAGGAGGATGCCTGCACATGCCATGGGGATTGGCTGTCGGAGATGGTGTCGATCCGTTCCACGCGGTTCCCATCCCCGTCCTGGATCTCCTCGTTGAGAGACAGGGTGCTGGTTGCGCTATGCCTGTCCCATCCGGTTGCCTCGCACATGGATGCCGCATGGTTCGCGACCACCCTGGCGATGAAGGTGGTGACGTCGGCCTTGGTGGCATCGAAACGGGCAAACCGTCGGTGCAGGTCGAGCATCAACTCC
>JADGAQ010000156.1 GCA_015231925.1 Magnetococcales bacterium | reverse complement strand
TTGATTTTACTGGTACCCCCGAGAGGATTTGAACCTCCGACCTACGGATTAGGAATCCGGCGCTCTATCCGGCTGAGCTACGAGGGCCCGGCGGTCAATCTACACCTTTGGCGGGAAAATTCAAGCCGGGATCTGGGCCGCTCGCAATACCTTGCGGTGCAGTGTCGAGATCGGTACCTCGGACAGCTCCTTCAAAGGAATCCAGCGGGTGGGACCCTCAAGGTGTTGAAGCGGGGGTTTCTCCTTCAAGACCAATAAATAAGGCGAAACCAGCAGGCGAAAGTGGGTGAAGGTGTGGCGCACCACCGCCAGGGGGTGCAGCGCCGGCAGGGTTTCGATGTCACCCCAAAGGGTCCGGAGTTCCTCGCCCCACGGGGGAGGGGTGTCGCGCAGGGGCGAGGCCGGCGGCTGCCATAAACCGCCCAGCAGACCTCGGGCGGCGCGTTGTTGCAGCAGAAGCTGATCCTGGCAACGCAGCAGCAGCGCCATCTGGTAACGCTCGGGGATGGCCTTTTTGGCAAGGGTCACCGGGAAATCCTGGCTGGCTCCCCGGATTCGGGCGCGGCAATCCGTCCGCCAGGGGCAGCGTTCACACTGCGGATGTCGCGGCGTACACACGGTGGCGCCCAGATCCATGATGGCCTGGGCGTAATCCCCCGCCTCCCCGGTCGGCGTCAACAGGGTGGCCGCCTGCCACAACAGAGCCAGACCTTGCCGAGAGCTGATGGGCAACGGCAGGGCCGTAAGCCGGGCCAGAACCCGTTTGCAGTTGCCGTCCAATATGGCGTGTGGTTGATTGCGTCCCGTGGCCAGAATCGCCGCTGCCGTCGAAGCCCCGATTCCGGGCAGGGTTTGCAAGGCCGTGATCTCTTCGGGAATCTGTCCTTGGAATTGTTCCATCACCCGGCCGGCGGCGCGGTGCAGATTTCTGGCGCGCTGGTAGTAGCCTAAACCCTGCCACAGGGAGAGAACCTCTTGCAACGGGGCGTGGGCCAAACTTTCCAGGGTGGGAAATCGCACCAGGAATCGCTCGTAATAGGGCATGACCGTGGCCACCCCCGTTTGCTGCAACATGATTTCGCACAGCCACAAGTGATAGAGATCCCGGGTGCCCCGCCAGGGCAGGACACGACCCTGGCGACGATAATAATCGAGCAGCCCGGCCGCCAAACGATCCCGGCAGGCGGCCAACCAGGAGATGTCGACGGGAGTGGTCATCGGCTGTGGCAGCTTTCCAGACGCTCCAGTATCAAAAAGGTCAGAATTCCGTTGACCAATCCGGTTATCCAGGCTCCCAGCAGAAACCAGGGCAGCAGTTGAAAAATGGCCGGATGGCCTACGACCACCAGCCAGGCCATGAGAAACTGTCCCGCCATATGGGCCATGGAGGCGAGCAGGGAACGTCCCACGGGGCCGGTACGCCAGGGCAGGACCAGGGCGAGGCCCAATCCCAGCAGGGCGCCGCAGGCACCGGACAGACTCAAGAGAAAGGTGGGTGAGAGAAAAGTGCCCAAAAGCAGGGAAGCCGCCACCACCCGGACCAAAGAGACTGCGACGGCGGCTCGCCAACCCCACCAGGAGAAAGCCACCAGGGTGAAGATATTGGCCAGGCCCGGTTTGAACCAGGGGCCCAAACCCGGCAAAAAGGCCTCCAGCATCTGAGCGGCGATGGCCAGTCCCGCCAGATTGCCGAACCATAAATCCCGTCGCAGTTCCGATGATGCGGGAGAGCCGTTCCCCCCGGTGGGGTCTGGAGTTGCGCCACAGGATGTTGTCATGGCCATGTCCTTTCGGGGGATGCAAAACATTTCAATCAATATGTCCGCATGCCTTTCAATATTTTTCTTTTAAGTATCAAAAAAAGGAAATGTTCTATCCGTTGGCTTTATCTTTTATCACAATAAAAATTAATAATCTAATGCCTCGCTAAATATATCCAAGTCAACGGAGCCAATTGCAAAACTGCCAAGCACGGAGTCTTGATGATCTAAACGAAGTAAAAACGAAACGTCAAAGGATAGAACATTTCCTTTTTTTGATACTTAAAGGATAAAATATTAAACGGCAGAATATATCATCTGGAAATCGCATCAAACGGGGCAACCTCCCCCGCTTGCGGCACACCCTCGATGCGCAGAAATACCCCGCAGGGCACACAGGCCGTCATCTCGCCGCGACGCTGAATCCACCCGGTACGTGTACCGATCAGACGCGGACTTTGATACTCCTGAAGACGTACCCGGCCCTTTTCCACCTGAACCCGAACCTCTCCGAGGCGTCCCGCCAGGGAGAGCGTCCGTTCCTGATCCAACGGCAGCGTGGCCACCAGACGATTTTCCTGAAAAATACCCACCCGACTGCCCGGTTGAGCTTGTAACATGGCCGAAATCCAGGCGATGATCCCCAAAACACTGCCCAGAACCAGCCAGCGATCCATCGGTGTCGTGGCGCGTTGCCACAAGGAGAACAGGACGCCCCTCATGGCTGGGGAAAGCCCCCCGTGGCGCCGATAACCCCGTTCGTGGTCACCCACAGGGCTTCCACCCCCGGAAATCGACGCAACAACTCCTGCCCCGCCTGGGCACCCACCACGAAAAAAGCGGTGGAAAGGGCATCGGCCAGCATGGCTTGAGGCGCCAGAATGGAGACCGAAGCCAATTGGGATTGAGCCGGTTCCCCCGTCAACGGATCGAGAATATGATGATATCGCCGGGAGTTGTAGAGATAGAACTGCTCATAATCCCCGGAAGTGACCAGCGCCGTATCGCCCCGCAAACCCACGACGGCAACGGTTCCTCCGGGCTGACGCGGGTTCTGGATGCCGACCCGCCAGGGGAATTCCCCCTTGCTCCCCAATACACGCACATCCCCCGAAACATCGATCAGGGCATTGACCACACCGGCTTCACGCAACACCGCAGCAGCCCGGTCCGCTCCGTATCCCTGGCCGATGCCGCCCAGATCGAGACCAACACGGTCGTTGGCCAGTATAATCCGTGTGGTTTCTCCTTCCCGCACCAGGCGCAAACCGTCCAGGCCGGGCCAGGCCTGTTTCCAGGCGGCGACGGTTTCGGCGGGAGGCGGCTGCGTCGGGGGCGTCTCGGCAGAAAATCCCCATAAGCGGATCAACGGCTCCAACCCGAGATGAAAGCGACCGGAGGTGGCCTCCGACAGAGCGAGCCCCGCTTGCAACACCTCCAGCAGGGTGGGGGGGAGGGCCTGCGCTTCGTTACGGGGGGCCTGGTTGATGCGGCTGACCTCGGAATCGGGACGGTGGCGACTCAATTGCCGGTCCACCTCTTCCATGGCGGCGAAGGCTTCGGCCACAGCGCGACGTTCCAGGGCATCGGGGACGTTCCAGGTGGTGATGGTGGCCAGGGAACCCATGACCAGACGGGTGGTGGAACGTTGCGGATTCGAGGAGAGGGAGCCTTCGCGCAGACCGGGCCGCAGGACCAGCCAGGCCAGCAAGAGGATGACCAAAACAGGCAACAGGGTTTTTTTCACGCCAGATCTCCCCACAAACCACCGACCAGGGCCAGAGCGCTCACGGCAGCGGTTTCACAACGCAGAATGCGTGGTCCCAGACCAACCGTGACGAAACCGAGGGTCTCCACGGCCTGATGCGCCTCGTCCGCGGTCAAACCACCTTCCGGGCCGACCAGCAGGGTCAGATGACCACTCTCCCGGCAGGAAGCGGCGAACGTTTCGTCCGACAACAGGGAACGCAGACCGGGCTGTTCCCGTTGCTCTTCCCAGAAGAGCAGCCTTGGTCCCGGCGGCAGCGATTCTCCCAAACGGGCAGGGGTTACGGGAGGGGCCAGTTCCGGCAGACGGGTGCGTCGACACTGTTCCGCCGCCTCCTGGGCGATGCGGTGCCAGCGTTCGGGAATGGCGTCGAAGCCTCGGGCGTTGCCCCGGGAGAAGCTGCGTTCGCAGAGCAAGGGTAGCAGACGGCTCAGGCCCAGTTCCACGCCTTTCTGGATGATCCACTCCATGGCAGCGGCCTTGGCCAGACCTTGCACCAGGGTGAGTCGCAGGGCGGGCTCGGCCACACCTGTCCGCCAGACGAGCTGACGTACCTTCAAACGGCGGTTATCCTCCTGAAGACGACCTGTCCACTCTCCGCCGTTTCCGTTGAAAAGCACCACCTCCGCGCCACTGCGCAGACGCAACACGCCTTGCAGATAGCGGGTCGGTTCCGGGGGCAGAACGACCTCACTGGCGGAATCAAGTTGACCGGGAAAGTAAATGCGGGGCACCATGATGTTCGACGATCCGGAAAAAATGTCACCGTTGAGGGAGAAGCGGAACTGCCGCAGCCAAGCCGAAATACATTTTATATCCTTTGCCTTTTAATATGTTATCTTTTAAGTAGCAAAAAAAGAAAATGTTCTATCCTTTGACTTGTCAGTTGCCCCTTATTTTAATCCTAAAAAAAATTGCCTCACCGTTTTGTGCTGGACTCCGATGATTGTCCCCGGATTCGCAACCCTTTGAGGAGAGGCGCCTCTATACAGTATATCAGTCCCTTCTCCTTGTCTGCTTTCAGCGAGTTTGCCCTCATGCTTTTGCCTTTTGATTTTCGCCTGCGGGAGGCCTGGGACGATCCCGTCATAGCCCTGAAACGGGGGGACGCCGTTCTGACGGAGCTTTTTCGCGGAGCGTTGACCAGTACCGCCTCCCTGACCCGGGTGTTGGAGGAGAGTTGGGGCGGGCCGGTTCGGGTGCGGCTGGAGCGGCAGAGGGTGCAGGAAGAGCTTCCGGAAGATGGACTGCTCTGGGGGGAGTGCCATCATCTGTCGGGGCCGGGGCGCTTTCTGCTGCGGGATGCCTGGCTGGGCCACGGCGAAACCGAGGGCATGTTCGCCCATTCGGAAATGAGGGTCGAGGGTTTGTCCCCGGCGGTTCTTTCGGAGGTCAATCGCGGGCAAAGCCCCCTGGGCCTGCTTTTCCCGGAGGAGGGCAAGCGGGTGCGACGCCTGGCGTTGCAGGTGACCCGGGGGGACTCGGTCCAGTTGACCACGCGCCTGGGCTTGCCGGGTCCATGCCCCTTCTGGTGTCGTCGCTCCCTGTTTTGTGTCGATGAAACGGTGGTGGCCCGCATCTTCGAGCTTTTCCCGAGGGAGTGGTAACCATGGGGGCCATGGCGTTCGTGGTGGAAAAAGTACCCTGGCGTCTGCCACGGGAGATGTTGAAACTGATGCGGGTGGATCGTCCCATCGGCACCTGGTTGCTGATGTGGCCCGCGTTGTGGGGCCTGTTCGCCGCGCAGAACGGACGGGCGCAGCCCATGCTGGTGGCTATCTTCGTTCTCGGCAGCTTCGTGATGCGTTCCGCCGGATGTGTGGCCAACGATCTGGCGGACCGGCGCTTCGACGCCCAGGTGGCCCGCACACGGGAACGTCCTTTGGCCGCAGGCCGGATCGAGGTGGCCCCGGCGGTGGGGTTGTTGCTGTTTCTGCTGGCCATTGCCCTGTGGCTGGCCTTGCAGTTGCCGCCGCTGATCTGGAAACTGGCCGGTATCGGCGCTCTGCTGGCCGTGACCTATCCGTTGACCAAACGGATTGTCTCCATTCCCCAGGTCTACATGGGCGCGGCGTTCGGCTGGGGTGCGGTCATGGGCTGGGCTGCGGGGGCCGGACGGCTCGATGCCCCGGCGGGGTGGCTCTTCGCCGCCACCTTGGCCTGGGCCACGGGTTATGACACCATCTACGGCATGATGGACCGCAGCGACGATGTTCGCATCGGGGTGCGCTCCACGGCCCTGCTTTTCGGATCACGGGTACGTCTCGCCGTGGCGGTCTGTTATGCGGCATTCTTCTTCTGCCTGTTGATGGCGGGCCATCACCTGGCGCTGCATTGGCCCTACGGTGTGGCCGTCGCGCTTGTCGCCGCCCATCTGCTCTGGCAGTTGAAGCGCCTGCGGGACGAACGTACCGAGGTGCTGTTGCGCACCTTCCTGAGTAATCAGTGGGTCGGTCCGATGCTCTTTTTGGGTATTGTCTTTGGCTGAAGCACGGCTATCGAGGTGTCAGGTTGGACAGAACCGGCAAACCGAACGGACCGTTTCGGGATCTGCGCGCTTTCATGCGGTTTCTGGAAGCGAGGGGAGAACTGATACGGGTGGATGCCCCGGTGGATCCCCGTCTGGAGATGACGGAGATCAGTCGACGCCTGCTGGAACGGCGCGGACCGGCGGTATTGTTCACCAAGGTGGGCAAGGGGGAGTTTCCGGTGCTGGCCAACCTGTTCGGCACCGAAGAGCGGGTGGCCTGGGCCATCGGCCATGATCCGGCGGAGCTGGAGAGTCTGGGGGAGTTCCTGGCCGAGTTGCGGCAACCCACGCCGCCAGCCGGTATCCGGGATCTGCTGAATCTGGGCAAACGCCTGTTGCGCGTCCGCCACATGCCGCCGCGCACGGTGCGCCGGGCGCCGTGTCAGCAGGTGATTTGGGAAGGGCTGGATCTCGACCTGGAACGGTTGCCGATCCAGACCTGCTGGCCGGAAGATGCGGCTCCGCTGATGACCTGGCCGCTGGTGATCACCCGTGGTCCCCAGGGCGGGCCGGTCAATCTGGGGGTCTATCGCATGCAGCGCCTGGGGCGGGACCGCTTGATCATGCGCTGGTTGGCGCATCGGGGCGGAGCGCTGCACGCAGCGCAATATTCCGCACCGGTGCCGGTGGCGGTGGCCATCGGGGCCGATCCGGCCACCATGGTGGCGGCGGTGACGCCGGTGCCGGAGACCTTGTCGGAATACGCCTTCGCCGGATTGCTGCGGCGCAGCCGGGTGGAGGTGATCCAGGGCAGGGGGGTGCCCCTGCCGGTGCCGGCCCAGGCGGAGATGGTTCTGGAAGGCGAGGTGGATTTGCAGGATCAGGCCCTGGAAGGTCCGTTCGGCGACCACACCGGGTATTACAACGAGGCGGAACGCTTCCCGGTCTTCACGGTGCGACGCCTGACCCTGCGCCAGGATGCCATCTACGTCAGCACCTTCACCGGGCGCCCTCCGGACGAACCCGCCATCCTGGCGGTGACCCTCAACCGGCTTTTTGTCCCGTTCCTGCGCAAGCAGTTTCCGGAAATCCGTGATTTTTACCTGCCTATGGCCAGTTGTTCCTATCGCCTGGCGGTGGTGGCGGTGGATAAACGCTATCCGGGCCACGCTTTCCGGGTCATGGCGGCGGTTTGGAGCGTGTTGCGGCAGTTTCTCTACACCAAATTCGTGGTGGTGGTGGATGCCGGCGTGCCGGTGGACGACTGGGAAGCGGTGGTGGCGGCTATCGGGCGCAATGTCCATTCCGCCCGGGATCTGCAGGTGTTGACCAATACCCCCATCGATTACCTCGATTTTGCCTCCCCCCTGCCGGGATTGGGTGGGAAACTTGGCATCGATGCCACGGTCAAATTAGGTATCGAGCGGGAAGCGGCGCCACGGATGGTGCGTTCGGCTTCCCACGCGGCGGCCTGGCCGGCGGCGCTGGAAAGGGCGGTGCCCTATATCAAACGGGTCTATCCCGTTCCCGGAGAGCGCATGGCCGTGATCCAGGTGGAAAAACGCGAGGTCGATATCGGGCGCAAGGCGGTGGAGGCGGTGTGGCGCATGGTGCCGCCGGGCGGAGGGGCCGATCAGCTATGGGTGGTGGACGATGAGATCGATCCCGCTTCCTGGGATGATCTGCTGTGGGTGATGGCCACCCGTTGCGATCCGGGACGCGATCTGATCACCCACGTTTCCACGGGACGCTTTGCCCTGGATGCCACGGTGAAACTGCCGGGGGAGACCTCCCGGAACGGGGGACGGGTGTTGGAGATGGATGCGGCCACTTGCCTGCGGGTGGATAAACGCTGGCAGGAATATGGCTTGCCGAAGCGATTTTCGGCAGGTGGAGAGGAATAATCGGGGAGATGACGGGCATGAAGGCATTGTGGCGACGCTGGATCTGGATTCTCGGCCTGCTGGTTGGTTTTGCGGGGCCGGGATTGCGGGCGGATACGCCTGCCGACCTGGGCTCCATTCCCCTGCGCCGGGTGCAGGAAGAGGGAATATTGCGGTTGAACGAACTGAAGGGCAAGGTGGTGATCGTCAACTTCTGGGCGACCTGGTGTCCCCCCTGTCTGGAGGAGATTCCGGCGCTGATCAGCTTCCAGAAGGAGTATGCCGAGCGGGGAGTGGTGGTGGTGGGGGTGGACCATATGGAACGTCCGGACCGGGAGAAGCTGCAGAGTTTCGCCAAGGAGCAGGAGATCAACTATCCCCTGGTATACGGCACGTCGGAAGAGGTCAACGGCCTGGGATACGCCATGGGCGGCATTTACGGCCTGCCGACCAGCAAGGTGCTGGATCGGGAGGGCAAGGTGGTGCGTTCCCACACCGGGCGGTTGAACCGGCAGATGTTGGAGAATCTGGTGCGTCCCTTGCTGTCCGGGGTGTGAGGGTGTTGTCATGATCATCGAGAACACCGATCCGGTGATAGTGGTTTTCAGCAATGTGCCGGACGAGGCCCTGGGGAGGGAGATGGCCCGAACGCTGGTCCAGGAGGGGCATGCGGCGTGTGTGCATCTCTTCCCGGCAGGCAGCTCTTTCTATATCTGGGAGGGAAAACTGCAGGAGGATCGGGAGTGGACGCTGATGGTCAAGAGCTGTTTGAGCCGCTGGTCCGATCTGAAGGTACGCATCAAGGCGATGCACCCCTACGAGGTGCCGGAGATTCTGATGCTGCCGGTACAGGACGGGCTGCCAGCTTACTTGCAGTGGGTGCGAAGATGAGGGGGACTTTCAATATTTTATCTTTTAAGTATCAAAAAAAGGAAATGTTCTGTCCGTTGACTTTTTCCATTGTCCTCTAATCTAGAATTATTCAACCTCTTCATGATTTTTTCTTGTAATCTGATAAGAAAAACAGAGAAAGTCAAAGGACAGAACATTTTCTTTTTTTGATACTTAAAAGATAAAATATTAAAAGTCAAATACCGGAAGGAACGGTTCATGGGTGAAGTGACACTGTTTGCAGCCTTGACGGCGGGACTGCTTTCGTTCGTATCCCCCTGCGTGTTGCCCCTGGTTCCGGCCTATATCAGTTTTATGACCGGGATTACGGTGGAGAATCTGCGGGCGGGTGGGGCAGAAACCCCCGACCGCTGGCGGCAAGGCGTGCGTGCGGGATTGGTCTCCCTGGCTTTTGTATTGGGCTTTTCCCTGGTCTTCATCGCTTTGGGGGCTTCGGCCTTTTTCCTGGGGCGGTTGCTGATGGGTTGGATGGGCATCCTCTCCAAAGTGGGTGGCGCACTGGTGGTGCTGTTCGGGCTGCATTACATGGGAGTGTTCCGCATCGGTTTCCTCAATCTGGAGGCGCGTTTCAATCTGGAGCGCAAGCCGCCGGGTCTGTGGGGAGCCTTTCTGGTAGGAGTGGCCTTCTCGTTTGGCTGGACACCGTGCGTAGGCCCCATCCTGGCCACCATCCTGACGGTGGCGGGAGCCCAGGAGACCCTGAGCCAGGGGGTGATGCTGCTGGTGATCTATTCGGCGGGGCTGGGCATTCCCTTCCTGGTGGCGGGAGTGGGCATCAACCTCTTCTTTGCATTCTATGTGCGCATGCGCCGTTGGATGCATACGGTGGAGAGGGTTTCCGGGGGGCTGATGGTGTTGGTGGGTCTGCTGATCTTCTTCGGCAATCTGGGGCAGTTGAGCTCGTTTTTGCTGCAATGGTTTCCGGGTCTGGCGAGCATCGGCTGAAGGCCGTTCGGCAACCATCTGATTTTAAAGGGAAATTTTTTTGAAAATTTCCTGTTGACTCTGCGGGGGCGTTTCTGTAGTATTCGGGGTTCTTGAGGCGGTACACATGCTGGAGCATGAGTCTCAAGCCCCCGCTACCAGCTGGAAGCTGGCCTTGCGAACCCGGAATCCGAATGCGGAAACGGGATGCGATCTTTGACAATTCAGGTGATCATGAATGTGGGAGCAGCTGTAGCGGAGGGTAACT